>NZ_JBFBBY010000014.1:0-100167 GCF_040682875.1 Amycolatopsis sp. NPDC051071
GCATCATTCTCGCCGGGCGCCCACCCCTCATGACGTTTGGCGGCGAGAGAGGAGGGCGGCGACCGGGGAGGGGCTCAGTCCCGGAGGCGGCGGCCCTGCGCGTCGGTGCCGCCGTTCGCCAGCAGCACGATCCCGTCGACCATCGGCCACACCACCCCGATCCCGCAGCTGAACACCACGACCGCCAGCTGCGCGAACGCGAGACCGACGTGCCCGGTGTAGAACCGCCCGATCCCGAACGGCAGCACTATCTGCAGCACCCCGGCGGCGATCTTCGATTTCGGCGAGTACGGCATGACCACGGCCTGCTGCTGGTAGGCGTGGACCGGCTGGGCGAAGGGCGGCGGCTCGAACCGCGGCGCCAGGTACACCGGATGCGGTGCGGGCAGGTCCTGGAACAGCGGCCGGAGTTCGCGGCGCGTCATCGCCTCGTACGCGGCCAGGACGCGGCTTTCATATTCGTCTTGCGTGATTCTTCCCTGGCTGTAGTGGTCGGCGAGCAGCCGAGCCGCCTCTTCGCGCTCGGCGGTGCCGACACGCGTCTCCTCCGGGTCCGGATGCTGGGCCATGCCACCACGGTATCCCGTTCACATCCACGACGTGGCAAAGCGCGGCGAACCCTCACGAGAAGCCCCGGTGGTCCTAGAGTGTCGGTGTGTCACGAGGTGGCGGTGCCGAAGTCGCCCAGGTGGTCGCCGCTTACCTCGACCATCTGGTGGTCGAGCGCGGAACCGCCCGCAACACGCTCGACAGCTACTCCCGCGATCTGCGCCGGTACACCGCGTATCTCGGTGGCGCCGAGGTCGAACGGTTCACCGACGTCACCCCGGCGCACGTCACCTCGTTCGGCGCGGCACTGCGCGAGGGTGACGAGGAGCACCGCCCGCTCGCCGCGTCCTCCGCCGCCCGCGCGCTGGTCGCGGTGCGCGGATTGCACAAGTTCGCGCACGCGGACGGCATCACCGAGAACGACCCGGCCCGCGAGGTGCGCCCGCCAGCCGCGGCCAAACGGCTGCCCAAGGCGCTGCCAGTACACGACGTGCTGAAACTGCTGGAAACCCCGCCGCCGGAAGGGGAGCGGCCGCTGCGCGACCGGACGTTGCTGGAACTGCTCTATTCGACCGGTGCGCGGATTTCGGAGGCCGTCGGACTCGACGTCGACGACATCGACGACGCCGAACGGACCGTGCTGCTCGACGGCAAGGGCGGCAAACAGCGGATCGTGCCGATCGGCCGTCCCGCGCTCGAAGCAGTGCACGCCTACCTCGTCCGGGCGCGGCCCGCGCTCGCCGTCCACGGCCGGGGGACACCGGCGTTGTTCCTGAACGTCCGCGGCTCCAGGCTTTCCCGGCAGAGCGCGTGGCAGGTTCTCAAGGACACGGCGGAATCCGCGGGCATCACGGCGGGCGTTTCCCCGCACACGTTGCGCCATTCCTTCGCGACGCATCTGCTCGAAGGCGGCGCCGATGTCCGTGTCGTGCAGGAACTGCTCGGCCACGCTTCGGTGACCACCACCCAGGTGTACACGCTGGTCACGGTCAACACGCTCCGCGAGGTTTACGCGACAGCACATCCGCGTGCACTCGGTTAAACGACCCCGTCGATCCCGGCGAGCCTCTTTGGCTCGATTCGTGAATCGAGCATAGGCTGCCGACGACCCTGCCGAGGAGGAGATTTCGCGCCATGTCGACACCGAACGAACCGGCGAAGCCGTCCGCGTCCGCCGGTTCGGCCGCGGCGAGCCTCCACCAGGTGACCATCGCAACCCCCGCCGAACACGACGGCGACGAACCGTCGGAGGACACGATCTCTTCCCGCGGCCGCAAGGCCAAGCGCGCCAAAGAAACCAAGCAGCAGGAACGCGAACGGGAAGGCATCGGCCCGACCGGCCGCCCGCTCCGCGAGATTCCCGAACCGAAGCCCCTGGAACGGCACGGCCCCGCACTGGTGATGGCCATGTGCAACCAGAAGGGCGGCGTCGGCAAGACGACCTCGACCATCAACCTCGGTGCGGCGCTCGCCGAATGCGGCCGCCGGGTACTGCTGGTCGACTTCGATCCACAAGGCGCGCTTTCGGTCGGTCTCGGCATCCAGCCGCACGAGCTGGACCAGACGGTCTACAACGTCATCATGGAGCGGTCGGTCAGCATCACCGACGTCATCCGGAAGACCCGGGTGGACGGCGTCGACCTGCTGCCGAGCAACATCGACCTGTCCGCGGCCGAGGTCCAGTTGGTCGCAGAGGTAGGGCGCGAACACACTTTGTTACGGGTGCTTCGTCCGGTCATCAACGACTACGACTATGTTCTTGTCGACTGCCAGCCCTCGCTAGGCCTGCTGACGGTGAACGCACTGACCGCCGCGGACGGTGTGATCATCCCGCTGGAGTGCGAGTTCTTCAGTCTGCGAGGCGTAGCGCTCCTGATCGACACCATCGAGAAGGTGCAGGAACGCCTCAACCCCAAACTGGACATCACGGGGATTCTCGCCACCATGTACGACCCGAGAACCCTGCACTCGAAGGAGGTCATGGCGAGAGTGGTGGAGGCATTCGGCGACATCGTGTTCGACACGGTGATCAACCGCACCGTGCGGTTCCCCGAGACGACGGTCGCGGGCGAGCCGATCACGACGTGGGCCCCCAAATCAGCAGGCGCGGCTGCCTATCGCGCGCTGGCCCGTGAGGTGATCGCTCGGTGAGCAGGCGAGCATCCCTGCCCGGAGCGTCCGAACTTTTCAGGATCACCTCCAGCCCCGCCCTCGATCTCCCGCTCGTGGCCGAGCCGCCCGCCCCCTCGACGGGGAACGGCGACGGACACGACACGGAGAACGGCGGCGGGCAGGCGCACAAGGACCAGCTGACCCGCGCCGCGCGAAGCGGGTCCGGCCGGACCAAGCACGACGCGAAGATCACCGTCTACGTCTCCGGCGACGAACTGCTGGCGATGGAGCAGGCCAGGCTGAACCTCCGGGCGAAGCACGGGCTCGTGCTCGATCGCGGCAGGCTGGTCCGCGAGGCGGTGGCCGTCCTGCTGGCCGATTTCGACTCGAACGGTGAGGAGTCGGTACTCGTCCAGCGCTTGCGGGCGGGCACCGAGGACGGGAAAGAGACCGAGAACTGATGGACGACCCGGCCGTGGCTGCTGAGCGTGGCCCGGAGCCGGTCGAGCAGGACACCGCGAACGAGACCCCCGCCGTGCACGAGACCGTGCACGGCGGGATGGTCCCGGAGGGACTGGCCAGTGAAGAGCTGAGCACGTCCAAGTTCAAGGTGAACCTGGCGAACTTCCAGGGCCCCTTCGATCTGCTGCTCCAGCTGATCTCGCAGCATCGGCTCGACGTCACCGAAGTCGCGCTGCACCGGGTCACGGACGATTTCATCGCCTACACCCGGGCGCTCGGCACGGACTGGAACCTCGATGAGACGACCGAGTTCCTGGTCATCGCGGCCACCCTGCTCGACCTCAAGGCGGCGCGGCTCCTGCCGGCCGCCGAGGTGGAGAGCGAAGACGACCTGGCCCTGCTCGAAGCACGGGACCTGCTGTTCGCACGCGTCCTGCAATACCGGGCGTACAAGCAGGTCGCGGCGCTGTTCGGCGAGCTGGAGGCCGGCGCGCTGCGGCGGTACCCGCGGTCGGTGGCGCTCGAAGACCGGTTCATGGGACTGCTGCCCGAGGTGATGCTCGGCGTCGACTCGGCGAAGTTCGCTGAGATCGCCGTCGCGGTCTTCAAGCCGAAGCCACCGCCGACGGTGTCGATCGCGCATATCCACATGGGCCGGGTTTCGGTACGCGAGCATGCCGCGTTTCTGCGGCTCAAGCTCGCGGAACGGGGTGAGGCGACCTTCAGCGAGCTCGTCGAGGACTGCGAGCACACCGTCGAGATCGTGGCGCGGTTCCTCGCGCTGCTGGAGCTGTACCGCGAAGCGACGGTCCAGTTCGAGCAGCTGGAGGCCCTCGCCGAACTGCACGTGCGCTGGACCGGCGGGTCCGTCGCGGAGGCGTCGGTGGCGGCCGAACACGACCGCGCCGTCGTCGAGGACGAGGAGTACGGGTGAGCCCCGAAGAGACCGAGAAGACCGAAGACGCTTTGCCGGAGCCGCAGGGCGAGCCTGAAGCGGAATCACAGGGCGAGCCGGAGCCGGTGCCCGTGCCCGAGCCCGAGCCCGAGCCGCCTGCCGACCAGGGGCTGGTCGCCGCGGGTGACGGGGACTATCCCGACGTCACCTCCGACGAGGCGCTCGAAGCCGCCCTTGAGGCGTTGTTGCTGGTCGTGGACTCGCCGATCAACGAGGAATCGCTCGCCGAGACCGTCGGCCAGCCCGAGTCGCGTATCGTCGTGGCGCTGCGCACGATGGCGCAGAAGTTCACCGACCGGGCCAGCGGAATCGACCTGCGCCGAGTCGGCGAAGGGTGGCGGTTCTACACTAGGGACGTCTATGCCCCGTTCGTGGAGAAGCTTCTGCTCGACGGCCAGCGTTCCAAGCTGACGCGAGCCGCACTGGAGAGCCTCGCCGTGATCGCCTACCGGCAGCCGGTGACCAGGGCCAGGGTCGCCGCGGTCCGGGGGGTGAACGTGGACGGGGTGATCAGGACGCTGCTGGCACGCGGCCTGATCGAAGAACACGGGGCCGACCCCGAAACCACTGGCACGCTGTACGTGACGACCGAGCTGTTCCTGGAGCGACTGGGACTGTCGTCCCTGGCCGACCTTCCCCCGATCGCTCCTTTGCTACCCGAAGTGGACACCATCGATGACATCTGACGCCCATCCCGACGGCATTCGCCTGCAGAAGGTCCTTTCGCAGGCCGGCGTCGCCTCGCGGCGCGCGGCCGAGGACCTGATCGTGCGCGGCCGCGTGAGCGTGGACGGCAAGGTGGTCACCGAACTCGGCCGCCGGGTCGATCCGGACAACTCCGTGATCCACGTCGACGGCACCCGCGTCCAGGTCCGCGAGGACCTCGTCTACCTCGTGCTCAACAAGCCGAAGGGCGTGCACAGCACGATGAGCGACGACCGCGGCCGCCCGTGCGTCGGCGACTACCTGCGTGGCCGGTGGGAGGAGACCCCCGGGATCGTGCACGTCGGCAGGCTCGACGAGAACACCGAAGGCCTCCTGCTGATGACCAACGACGGCGACCTCGGCCACCGGCTGATGCACCCGTCGTTCCAGGTGCTGAAGACCTACTTCGCCGAGGTCGAGGGCATCGTCCCGCGTGGGCTCGGCAAGGAACTGCGTGCCGGGTTCGAGCTGTCGGACGGCATCGTCAAGGTCGACCAGTTCCGGGTCAAGGACATGCTGGCAGGCCGGACGCAGATCGAGCTGGTCATCCACGAAGGACGCAAGCACATCGTGCGGCGGCTGATGGCGGCCACCGGGCATCCGGTGCGCAAACTGGTCCGGACCGCGCTCGGCGACGTCCAGCTCGGCGCCCAGCGATCGGGTTCGGTCCGGCGGCTCAACCGCGGTGAGGTCGGTTCGCTCTACCGCGCGGTCGATCTGTAAGCCCGGACCCCGCCACCACCCTCAACGGACAGGCCGCGCCTGACTGTAAGACTTTCCGCTCTACTGCGCGAGTGATCATCGCGTTTAGCTCTCCTCGACGGGCTTTTCAGCCGACGGAGAAGGGCTCAACCGTGAAAACAGTTGTGCTGGCAGGGATTCTGGCGGTAGCCGCGGCCGTGGTCGTGGCGCCGCAGGCCGTGGCGAAACCGCGGGGCAGCGAACCGGTCTACGACTTCGCCCAGGCCGTCCGCGAGACGGCTTGGGTGGACATCGGGCTCGACGGGGACGGCGACGGCCGCTCGGACCGGGTCGCCGCCGACATCATCCGCCCGAAGGAACCGGTGGCGCAGGGCAAGAAGGTCCCGGTCATCATGGACGCGAGCCCGTACTACTCGTGCTGTGGCCGCGGCAACGAGAGCGAGCTCAAGACCTACGACTCGGCGGGAAGGCCGGTCGGCTTCCCGCTCTATTACGACAACTTCTTCGTGCCGCGCGGGTACGCCGTCGTACTGGTGGACCTGGCCGGTACCAACAAGTCCCGCGGCTGCACCGACGTCGGCGGGCCGTCGGACGTCGCCTCGGCGCGCAAGGTCGTCGACTGGCTGAACGGCCGCGCCAACGGCTACACCACGGCGACCGGATCCGCCAAAACCCTCGCCTCGTGGTCGACCGGCGCCGTCGGCATGATCGGGAAGTCCTACGACGGCACGATTGCCAACGGTGTCGCCGCGACCGGCGTCGACGGGCTCAAGACCATCGTGCCGATCGGCGCGATCAGTTCCTGGTATGACTACTACCGCTCCGACGGTGCGAGCCTGCGCCAGGGCAGCCCTGCCGGGCTGGCGCAGACGGTTTCCCAGCGCAACGGCGGCCAGAACTGCGCCGCGGCGAACCGGAAGCTCACCGAGGGCGCGACCTCGAACGGTGACTACAACGCGTTCTGGCTCGACCGGGACCACGTACAGAGCGCGTCGAAGGTGAAGGCCAGCGTGCTCGCTTCGCACGGCCTCGGCGACCTCAACGTCAAGACGATCAACTTCGGGCAATGGTGGGAAGCGCTGACCGTCGAGCGCAAGGTCTGGCTGACGCAGGCCGGGCACGTCGACCCGTTCGATTACCGGCGTTCGGCGTGGGTGGACACCCTGCACCAGTGGTTCGACCACTACCTGCTCGGCGTCGACAACGGGATCGAGAAGACCCCGGGCGCGAGTGTGGAACGCGCTCCGGACGTCTGGGTGGACCAGGCGGCCTGGCCCGCGGGCAGCGCCGTCACCCTGCGCCCCGCGTCCGGTGGCACCCCTGGCGTCGGCACACTGGGCGCGACCGCGGGGACGGGCACGGCGTCGTTCGCCGACTCCTCCGGCCAGACGTCGAACGGCTGGGCGGCGCGGCCGACGGAGACCTCCAGCGGACGTGTGCTCTTCAGCACCGGCGCGCTCGCGAAGGACCTCCACGTGTCCGGGACGGCGAAGGTGACTGTGACCGCGACGCCGTCGACGTCCACCGCGCGGCTCTCGGCGATCCTGGTGGACTACGGCCCGGCGACGATCCGGAACTACACCGGGGCCAAGGAAGGCATCAAGAACGAGACGACACAGTCGTGCTGGGGATCGAGCGCTACGGGTAACGACGCCTGCTATGTGAACACGAGCGCCGACTCGGTGTCGGTCGGGCTGAACATCATCAGCCGCGGCTGGGCCGATCTGGCCAACTACCGCTCGCTGAGCCAGGAGTCGCCGCTGACGCCGGGGCAGCCGTACACCATGACGTTCCGGCTGGCGAGTACGGATCACGTTGTCCCGCAAGGACATCAGCTCGCGCTGATCATCGGCGGGACGGACGGGTCGTTCATCGGTGGCCCGGCGCAGTACCCGAAGATCACGGTGGATCTGGGTAAGACGTCGCTGGCTCTGCCGGTCTCGGGTGCGGGACCGTCGGCGGTTCCGGCTTCGCTTCCGGCGGCTCCGGTCCAGCTCGCTCCGGCGGCCGTTTCGGGGCTTGAGCGCGGTTAGGCCAATGTCATGAAAGGGTCTTTCAGGACAAATTTCGTCCTGAAAGACCCTTTCATGACACTTGCAGAGTGAGCGAGCGGCTTCAGCCAGTCTGCGAGGCGGTGGTCTTCGAACCGAATGGCCTCCGCTGCAGTGCGCGGGCCACCGGCTCGACGATCCGCGCGGCCGTCGGGCCGAGGACCGCCATCAGCAGGACGTAGGCCGTCGCGAGCGCGGCGAGTTCGCCGGTCACGGCTCCCGCCGCCACCGCCAGCCCGGCGATGACGATCGAGAACTCGCCTCGCGCGACCAAGGCGGCTCCGGCGCGAGCCCGGCCCATCTTCCCGATGCCTTGTTTACGCGCGGCCCACCAGCCGGTGGCCACCTTCGTGAGCGTCGTCGACACCGCCAGCACGACCGCCCAGCCGAGTACCGGCGGGATGGACGCGGGGTTGGTGTTGAGCCCGAACACGACGAAGAACACGGCCGCGAAGAGATCCCGCAGCGGTTCGAGCATGTGGGTGGCGTTCTCGGCGGTGGAACCCGAGATCGCGATGCCGAGCAGGAACGCGCCGACCGCGGCCGACACCTGCATCGCCGACGCGAGCCCGGCGACCAGCAGGGCGGCGCCGAGGACCTTGAGCAGGAACACCTCGCGGTCCGGGCTGTCCACGGCCGCGGAGACGTAGCGGCCGAACTTCAGCGCGATCACCAGCACGACGGTGATCACCATGAGCGAGATCCCGACCGCCTTCATCCCGCCGAGGAAGCTCACGCCGCCGAGCACCGCGGTGAGGATCGGCAGGTACAGCGCCATCACCAGGTCTTCGAACACCAGGATCGACAACACCACCGGCGTCTCCCGGTTACCGAGCCGCCCCAGGTCGCCGAGCACCTTCGCGATGATCCCGGACGACGAGATGTAGGTGACGCCCGCCAGCACGATCGCCCCGATCGGCCCCCAGCCGAGGATCAGCGCGACGATCGCACCCGGCGCGGCGTTCAGCACGATGTCGACGACGCCAGCCATCCACGAGCGTTTGAGCCCGGTGAACAGTTCGGCCGCCGAGTACTCCAGGCCCAGCAGGAGCAGCAGGAGGACGACGCCGATCTCACTGGCGAGATGCGTGAAATCGCCGATGTCGCCGAGCGGGATCAGGCCGCCTTGCCCGAAACACAGGCCGCCGATCAGGTAGAGCGGGATCGGGGACATCCCGATCTTCCCGGCGAGGCGCCCCAGCACGCCCAGCCCGAAGAAGACCGCCCCGAGTTCGATCAAGGACAGTGCGGTGTGATCCATCCGCGATCAGCCGTACTTCAAGATTTTGACGGCGGCTTCGAGTCCTTCGGACGTCCCGACCGCGACGAGTACGTCGCCGGCGGTGAGGTTGAAGTCCGGGTTGGGGGAGGGGTGGACCTGACCGGCCCGCATCACCGCGACGACCGAGACACTGGTCCGTGTCCGCATGGCGGTGTCACCGAGTGTCCGGCCGTCGAACGGCGACGACGACTTGATCGGGAGCTGCTTGGTGTTGATCCCCGGCAGGTCCCGGTGTTCCTCGGTGAGCTGGGCGACCAGCTGCGGCGCGCCGAGCAGGTTCGCCAGCGCGCCCGCTTCGTCGGTGCTGAGCGGAAGTGAGGCCAGGCAGGCGTCCGGATCGTCCGTTTTGGACACGATCAGCTCGACGTGTCCATCGCGATGGGTCACCACGCCTACGCGGCGGCCGTTGCGAGTGGCGAAGTCCTTGCGGACGCCTATTCCGGGGAGCGGGGTCACTTCGACGTTCACGCCGTCAACAGTAACTCACTGTCCGTTTCGTGCCGGTCGGATCAGGAACAACGCCGAGATCACGACCATCAGGGCGCAGGTCGCGCCGTGGATACCGAGCGCGGCGGCCACGGACCCGTTATGGGTCAACACGATCAGCATGTCACCGAACGGGATGAACGCCATTGCCAGCAATGCCCAGCCCAGCGCGCGGGCGTTCCGGAACAGCAGCAGCGCGAGCACCACGAGCGCCGTGCCGATGTCGCGGACGCCCTTGACCGCGAGGATCGGGTCGCCGGCCGACGGCATCACCGGCAGCCCGAAGCCGCCCGTCTGGGTCTGCGGGAAGAACACGTAACCACTACCGAAGTAGAGGACGAAAAGCACGAGGGCGGCGGACAGGAGGTAAGCGATCTTGATGCGGGTCATGGTCTCCGACTCCAAAAGCTAGCAGCGCTAGGAACATCGCAGACGCTAGCGCTAGCACCGCTAGCTTGTCTAGCGGTGCTAGGATATTCGTATGGTCATGAACCCCCGGCGCGAGCGCGACCGCTCGCAACGCGAACAGCTGATCGTCACCACCGCTCGCGAGATCGCCGAAGACGAGGGCTGGGACGCGGTCACCACCCGGCGGCTGGCGGCGAAGATCGAATACAGCCAGCCGGTGCTCTACAGCCACTTCTCCGGAAAGGGCGCGATCATGGCCGCCGCCGCACTCGAAGGGTGCACCGAAATGGCCATAGACCTGCGGAAGGGGGTCGGGGTGGCGGAGGACTCGCGGAGTGCGCTGTGGCGGCTTGCCGAGAATTACTTCGATTTCGCCGACCGCAAACCCGCGCTCTACGACGCGATCTTCACTCTCGCCAGTGAACTGACCTTCGCCAGCCCGGACAGCCCCGCCCCGCTGCGGGACGCGTTCGGCGCTTTGCTGGAATGCGCGGGTCCCGCGGCGGGTGCGCACGACCCCGCCCTCTACACCGAGACCTTCTGGGCCGCCCTGCACGGCCTGGTCACCCTCGAACGCAGCAGACGGCTGCCTCCGCAAGCGCGTGCGGAACGGATCGGCATGCTCGTCGACAGGTTCGCCGTGGGTGGCTGAGGCACGCCGTTCGCCACCAGGCAGAATGGTCGTCGATCAGGTGAGCGATGATGAGCTGAGGAGTGTTCGGTGGCGGGAGCCCTGCGTGGTGTGGTCGCGATGGACGGCCCGTCCGGTACCGGGAAGTCCACGGTCTCGCGGAAGCTCGCGGCGAAACTCGGCGCCGGCTACCTCGACACCGGTGCGATGTACCGCATGGTCACCCTCGCCGTCCTGCGCGCCGGGGTCGACCCCGCCGACGCGGCGGCCGTGATCGACGTCGCGGTCAAGGCCGAACTCGGCATCGGCACCAGCCCTGACGAAACGGCCGTGACACTGGCGGGCGAGGACGTCGCCGCCGAGATCCGCGGCGCGGACGTCACCACCGCGGTCTCGCCGGTTTCGGCGGTCCCCGCCGTCCGCGAACTGCTGGTCACGCGCCAGCGGGAGATCATCGACGAGGTGCTCGGCCGGGTCGGCGGCATCGTCGTCGAGGGCCGCGACATCGGCACCGTCGTCTCCCCGGACGCCCAGCTCAAGGTCTTCCTCACCGCCTCGGCCGAGGTCCGGGCCGCGCGCCGCAGCGCGCAGGACTCCGCCGCCGGCCGCCAGTCCACTGTGGATGGTGCGCGGGAAGCGGTGGAACGGCGTGACCGCCTCGACTCCACCCGTGCGGCGTCGCCGCTGCGCGCGGCCGACGACGCCGTCGAGGTGGACACCTCCCAGCTGAATATCGACCAGGTGATCGTCGCGCTGGCGGAACTGGCGCTGCACCGCGGTCTCCTCGAAGGCTGCCCCGCCGAGGTCGCCAGGTGAACGCGAAAGGCCTGCCCGAAGGCGCGAGTGGCCCGATGCACGCCTTCGGCCGGGGGATCTCGAAGTTCCTCGTCCGGCCGGTGTTCCGGGTCAGGGTGCACGGCCGCGAGCGCGTGCCGTCGTCCGGTCCGGTGGTGTTCATGGCCAACCACAGCTCGATGGCGGAACCGGCACTGCTGTTCGGAATGTTCTCGCGGCGTACCGCGTTCCTGGTCAAGGCGGAACTCTTCAAGGGTTTCGTCGGCTGGTTCTTCCCGAAACTGGGTCAGATCCCGGTGAAACGGGGTGCGGTGGACCGCAAACCGCTGATGATGGCGGTCAAGGTGCTCGAGGACGGTGGTGCCGTCGGGATCTTCCCCGAAGGCACCCGCGGCCTCGGTGACGCCGAAAGCTTCGAGCGCGGCGCGGCCTTCCTGGTCCGCGCCGGGAAGGCGACGGTCGTCCCGATCGCCACTCGGGGGACATACAAAGCCACCGGCGCCAAGAGGCGCTGGCGGCCCCGCGTCGACATCATGGTCGGCGAACCTTTCACTCCCGCTATCGGGAAGGGAAGGACAGGGCTGGAGGAGGGAACCGAGCAGCTTCGTCTCGCGCTCGCGGACCTCGTGAAGGCACTGGACGAATGGCGCTTGGAGCACGGGCTCCAAGACACGCGACAGAATGTGAAGTAACGAATGTCTGAGTTTGATCCCGCCTCCGCGGGAGGAAACACGTCGGCGGGGATTGACGGAGTCGGCGAGATCGACGGCTCCTGGTCCGACGAGTCCGAATTCACCGCGCTCGACGCGCAGATCGCCGCCGGCGAGGCCGAGGAGGAGGCGCAACTCGCGCAGCCGGTCCTCGCCGTCGTCGGCAGGCCGAACGTCGGCAAATCAACCCTGGTCAACCGCATCCTCGGCCGTCGCGAGGCGGTCGTGCAGGACGTCCCCGGCGTGACCAGGGACCGCGTCGCCTACGACGCCTTCTGGGCGGGCCGCCGGTTCACCCTGGTCGACACGGGTGGCTGGGAGCCGGACGCGACCGGGCTGCAGGCCTCCGTCGCCGCGCAGGCCGAGATCGCGATGGCCACCGCCGACGCGGTACTGCTGGTCATCGACGCCAGCGTCGGCGCGACCGCGACCGACGAGGCCGCCTCGAAGGTGCTGCGCCGCTCGAAGAAGCCGGTGCTGCTTGTCGCCAACAAGGTCGACGACGACCGCCTGCTCGCCGACACCGCGTCGCTGTGGTCACTCGGCCTCGGCGAACCGCATCCGGTCAGCGCGTTGCACGGCCGTAGTTCGGGTGACCTGCTCGACGCCATCGTGAAGGCACTGCCGTCGATGCCGCGTGACGGTGACCGCGCCACCGCCGGTCCGCGCCGGGTCGCGCTGGTCGGCAAGCCGAACGTGGGCAAGTCCAGCCTGCTGAACAAGATCTCCGGCGAAGAGCGGTCCGTCGTGGACTCGGTCGCCGGTACCACGGTCGACCCGGTCGACTCGCTGGTCGAATTGGATGGCGACATCTGGCGGTTCGTCGACACGGCGGGCCTGCGCAAGCGCGTCAACTCGGCCAATGGCGCGGAGTACTACGCGTCGCTGCGGACCAAGACCGCGATCGACGCGGCCGAGGTCGCGATCGTGCTGCTCGACGCCGCCGAACCGCTTTCGGAGCAGGACCTGCGGGTGCTGACCATGGTCGTCGAGGCAGGCCGCGCCTGCGTCCTCGCGTTCAACAAGTGGGACCTCGTCGACGAGGACCGTCGTCACGCCATGGTGCGGGAACTGGACCGAGGCCTGGTCCGGGTGCCGTGGGCGGACAAGGTCAACATCTCCGCGCTCACCGGGCGTTCCGTGCGCAAGCTCGCGCCCGCGCTGCGGACCGCGTTGAAGTCGTGGGACCAGCGCGTCCCGACCGGTCAGCTGAACGGCTGGCTCGCCGACCTCATCGCCGCGACCCCGCCGCCGGTGCGCGGTGGCAAGCAGCCGAAGGTGCTCTTCGCGACCCAGGCGGGCATCCGGCCGCCGACACTGGTCCTGTTCACCACCGGTTTCCTCGAAGCGGGTTACCGTCGATTCATCGAACGCAAGTTCCGTGAGCGATTCGGCTTCGAAGGCACCCCCGTCCGGGTGAATATCCGGGTACGGGAAAAGAAGCAAAGGCCCAAGGCCGGTGGAAAAGCGACGGGTGGTAAACCGGCGGGTAAATCGGCTGGAAAATCGAAATCGCGCTGATTTCTCACGATGTAGGTGAATATTTCACCAGGTGGACACGCCGATGACTTCGGGTTTCGGCGTGTCCGCCGGTGAGGTTCGACACTCTGCCGAGATCCTGCCGAGATATGGCGTTGACCTGCGGTAAAGTCATTGGTCTGCTAGCGGGCGCCTCATTCGGAGAGCGAGCCCGAATGACGCACTTCGCGAAAGGTGTGGTGGGCTTGCGCGCCCATGGTTCAGTTTTGCTCAGCTTAGTTTTGGCCAGCTCAGGTTTGCCCGTGGTGAACGTTCGATGACACTGACCGCCGATTCCCGGCCGATCGCCTGTGTCGCCGACGTCACCGTCGCCCCGTCACCCACCCCCGTCGCGGACCGCGCCTTGTTCTGGTCCGGCCTCGGTGCCGGCGAGCGCACCCTGATCGACATCGTCGCCGAGACCGCCGCCCGCCACCCCAACGCGGGTGCGATCGAAGACGGCGAGACCACACTTTCCTACCGCAAGCTCGTCGAGGAGATCGACGCCTACGGCCGCAAGCTGACGGCCAACGGTGTCGGTGTCGGCGACCGCGTCGGCGTCCGGATCTCCTCCGGCACGGCCGAGCTGTACGTCGCCATCCTCGCCATCCTGTCCGTCGGCGCCGCCTATGTGCCGGTCGACGCGGACGACCCGGACGAGCGCGCGGACCTGGTGTTCGGCGAGGCCGACGTCGCGGCCGTCGTCACCGACGGCGGCGCGATCACCGTCCTCGGCACGCCCGGCGGTATCGAAGGCTCTCCCACACCGGCCGATGACGCGTGGATCATCTTCACCTCGGGTTCGACCGGCAAGCCGAAGGGCGTGGCCGTCTCGCACGCCTCCGCCGCCGCGTTCGTCGACGCCGAGGCGGAGCTGTTCCTCACCGAGGAGCCGATCGGCCCCGGCGACCGCGTGCTCGCGGGACTTTCCGTCGCCTTCGACGCGTCCTGCGAAGAGATGTGGCTCGCCTGGCGCCACGGCGCCTGCCTTGTCCCGGCGCCGCGTTCACTCGTGCGTACCGGTGTCGACCTCGGGCCGTGGCTGGTCGCGCAGGGCATCACCGTTGTCTCGACCGTCCCGACGCTGGCCGCGCTGTGGCCTGCCGACGCACTCGAAGACGTCCGCCTGCTGATCTTCGGTGGCGAGGCCTGTCCGCCCGAACTGGCCGAACGTGTCGCCGTCGAAGGCCGCGAAGTCTGGAACACCTACGGCCCGACCGAGGCCACCGTCGTCGCCTGCGCCGCGCAGATGACCGGCGAGGGACCCGTCCGGATCGGCCTGCCGCTCGCGGGCTGGCAGCTCGCCGTCGTCAACGAGGCAGGCGAGCCGGTCGCGATGGGGGAGACCGGCGAGCTGGTCATCGGTGGCGTCGGTCTTGCCCGCTACCTCGATCCGGAGAAGGACGCCGAGAAGTTCGCGCCGCTGCCGTCACTGGGCTGGCGCCGCGCGTACCGCAGTGGTGACATGGTCCGCGCCGAGGTCGAGGGCCTGCTGTTCCTCGGACGGCTCGACGAGCAGGTCAAACTCGGCGGCCGTCGTATCGAACTCGGCGAGGTCGACGCCGCACTCCAGGCGCTGCCCGGGGTACAGGGCGCCGCCGCCGCGATCCGCCGCACCAAGGCGGGAAACCAGGTGCTCGTCGGGTACGTCGTGCCCGCCGAAGGTGTGAAGTTCGACCACGACGAGGCCGCGACCCGGCTGCGTGAGCAGCTGCCCGCCGCGCTCGTCCCGCTGCTGGCGCTGGTCGGCGACTTGCCGACCCGCACTTCCGGCAAGGTCGACCGCAACGCGCTGCCCTGGCCGCTGTCCACTGTGGACGCCGCCAAATCGGGCCTGTCGCCGACGGAGAGCTGGCTGGCCGAAGGCTGGGCGGAGATCCTGGGTGTCTCGGTCGGCAACCCGAAGGCCGACTTCTTCACCAACGGCGGCGGGAGCCTGACGGCCGCGCAGCTGATCGCGCGGATCCGCACCCGGCATCCGCAGGTGTCGGTGAACGACATCTACGCCAACCCGAAGCTCGGCGCGCTGGCGTCGATGCTGGACGCGCTGAGCGGCCAGAAGACCGAACGCCGCGACATCGCGCCGACCCCGCGCAAGGCAGGGATCATCCAGTCGCTGCTGATGATCCCGCTGATGGGACTGGCCGGCCTGCGCTGGACGACGATCGCCGCGACGCTGTCGAACGTCCTGTCGCTGGCCGGATTCGCCTGGGCGCCGACGCTGAACTGGGTGTGGATCGCCGTCGCGTGGGTCGTGCTGTTCAGCCCCGCGGGCCGGATCGCGATCTCCGCGACCGGCGCGCGGCTGCTGCTGCGCGGTATCCGCCCCGGCAGCTATCCGCGTGGCGGGAATGTCCATTTGCGACTGTGGACGGCCGAGAAGCTCGCCGAGTTCAGCGGTGCGGACAGCGTCGCGGGCGCGTCCTGGATGACGACGTACGCCAAGGCCCTCGGCGCGCGGATCGCCAAGGATGTCGACCTGCACTCGCCGCCGCCGGTCACCGGCATGCTGAAACTCGGCCGCGGTGCGGCCGTCGAACCCGAGGTCGACCTGACCGGGCACTGGGTGGACGGCGACCTCGTGCACATCGGCAAGATCCGCATCGGCGCCGACACGCGGATCGGCGCGCGCAGCACGCTGTTCCCCGGCGCGCGGATCGGCAAGGGCGCGGAGATCGCGCCGGGGTCGACCGTCCGCGGCAGCGTCCCCGCCGCCCGTGTCACCAAGGACGCGCTGAAGTGGCCCCCGAGCCGCCCGCCACGTTCGCGGTTCTGGTCTTCCGCCTACGGTGCGACGTCGGTCGCTCTCGGACTCCTGCCCGCCGTCGCCGCCTTGCCCGCGCTCGCGGTGCTCGGGTACGGGATCGCCGGTGCTTCTTCGCTGGGTGCCGCGCTCGGCCAGGCGCTGGTGTTCACGCCGCTCGCCACCATCGCGTACTTCGTGACCTACGCCCTGCTCGTGCTCGTCGGCGTCCGTTCACTGAGCGTCGGCATGGTCGAGGGTTACCACCCCGTGCACGGCCGCGTCGCGTGGCAGGTCTGGGCGACCGAAAGGCTGATGGGCATGGCGCGTGAGGGGCTGTTCCCCTTGTACGCCAGCCTGTTCACCCCGGTGTGGCTCCGGATGCTCGGGGCGAAGGTCGGCCGCAACGTCGAGGCGTCCACCGTACTCGCGCTGCCGAAGATGACCCAGGTGGACAGTGGCGCGTTCCTCGCGGACGACACCATGGTCGCCACCTACGAACTCGGCCACGGCTGGCTGCACGTCGCGCCGGCGCGGATCGGCAAGCAGGCGTTCCTCGGCAACTCGGGGATGGCCGCGCCCGGCCGTTCGGTGCCCAAACGCGGTCTGGTCGGCGTGCTGTCTTCGGCGCCGCTGAAGGCGAAGAAGGGCTCGTCGTATCTCGGGATGCCGCCGCTGGCGGTCCGTCGTTCGGTCGGCGAGTCCGACACGAGCCGCACCTACACACCGCCGCTGCGGCTGAAAGCGGCACGCGCGCTCGTCGAGCTGTGCCGGATCGTTCCGGTGATGTGCGGTGTCGCGCTGACCGTGCTGGTGGCCGCCGCGATCTTCGCGCTGGCCGGGTCGTACGGCTTCCTGGTCGCGCTGCTGCTCGGCGGCCCGCTGCTGCTCGCGGCCGGTGCCGTCGCCGCGCTGACCGCCACCGCGATGAAGTGGCTGCTGGTCGGCCGGTTCCGCGCGGTCGACCACCCGCTGTGGAGTTCGTTCGTCTGGCGCAACGAACTCGCCGACACCTTCGTCGAGGCGCTGGCCGTCCCGTGGCTGGTCGGTTCGCTGGGCGGCACGCCGTTGCTGGCCGCGTGGCTGCGCACCATGGGCGTCAAGATCGGCAAGGGTGTCTGGCTGGAGACGTACTGGCTGCCCGAGTCGGACCTCGTCAGCCTCGGCGACGGCGCGACGATCAACCGCGGCTGTGTCGTCCAGACGCACCTTTTCCACGACCGGATCATGACGATGTCGCCGGTGACCCTGCACGAGGGAGCGACGCTCGGGCCGCACGGTATCGTGCTGCCTGGCGCGAGCATCGGCGCGCGGACGACCGTCGGACCGGGGTCACTGGTGACCAGGGGCGACGTGGTTCCCGCGGACTCGCGCTGGCTGGGGAATCCGATCTCGGCCTGGACGAAGTAAGGGAAGTGGGGTTCTTCGCGGGTGATTTCGAAGGCCTCCGCGCAGCCCTTGCCCGGCGCGGACACCTCCGGCGACTCCTATCTGCCCCATCACGGTAACGGCGGTTACCGGGTCCGGCACTACGATTTGGAGCTGGACTACAAGATCGGTCCCAACCGGCTTTCCGCCTCCGCGGCCATCACCGCGGAGGCGACGCAGGCGCTGTCGCGGTTCACACTGGATTTCGGCGAGTTCCGGATCAACCGGGTGCTGGTCAACGGGAAACCCGCGAAGTACACGCGGCGCGGGCACAAGCTGCAGGTGAAACCGGCGAAGTCGCTGCCACTCGGTAGCGAGTTCCTGGCGGAGATCCACTACGTCGGCAACCCACGCCCGCTTTCCGGGCTGTGGGGCGACATCGGCTGGGACGAACTGACCGACGGCTCCCTGGTGGCGAGCCAGCCGGTCGGCGCCCCGTCGTGGTTCCCGTGCAACGACCATCCGGCGGACAAGGCGACCTACCGCGTCGCGCTGACGACGTCGTCGCCTTATCTTGTTGCCGTGACCGGGAACCTGGTCTCACGCTACGAACGCGCGAGCACCACCCAGTGGGTCTTCGAACGCACGGAGCCGACGCCGACCTACCTGATGAGTGTCCAAATCGGACGGTACGACGACGTCGAACTGGTCTCCGGCGCGCGGCCCGGCTGGTTCTCGCACCCTTCGGCCTCGGCGTACCGGCTCAGCCTCGACGGTGACTCGGTGGTCGCCACGGTGCCGCAACGGGCCGCCGTCCCGCCGCGTCTTCACCGGAACTTCGCGCGCGATTTCGGGCGCCAGGGCCGGATCATGGACGTACTGCAACGACTTTTCGGACCGTACCCGTTCGGCGAGTACGTCGTCGTGATCACCGACGACGACCTCGACGACCCGATCGAAGCACAGGGCATGTCGATCTTCGGCGCCAACCACGTCGACGGACGGCGCACGCACGAACGACTCGTCGTGCACGAACTGGCGCACCAATGGTTCGGCAACAGCCTGACCGTCGCCGACTGGCGGCACATCTGGCTCAACGAGGGCTTCGCGACCTACGCGGAATGGCTCTGGTCGGAGGAATCCGGCGGGCAGAGCGCGCACGCGTGGGCGAAGACGTGGCACGCGCGGATGAAGGTGAAGCCTGCCGACCTGCGCCTCGCCGACCCCGGGGTGGCGCGGATGTTCGACGAGCGGGTGTACAAACGCGGCGGTCTTCTGTTGCACGCCTTGCGTTGTACCGTCGGCGACGCGGTGTTCTTCCCGCTGGTGAAGGCTTGGGCGGTGGAGAACCGGCACGGTCTGGTGACCACTGCTGCTTTTGTGGCGCTGGCTGAACGCTTCGCTGGGCGCTCGCTTGGTGGGTTCTTCGGCGCTTGGCTGGACGCTCCGGCGCTGCCTCCGCTTCCGCTTCCCTGAAGCTCCTTGGTGCGCCCAATGTGGCATTGGGGACGTTCAACGTCCCCAATGCCACATCGGGGGCAGGCCTTGAGTTATCCACAGTGGGGCTGATGTGGCGAGTTGTCCACAGGTGGCGAGAGTGATGCTGGCGGAAGCAGGGGACCGCCACCGATGATCTTGGGGTGCGGTCTGGGGAATGGGCTCGTGATCACGAGGGCCTTTACAAGCTGAGCCGGGACGGCGTGATCACTGTCGCGCGACTGGTCGAGTTCGGTGTCTCGAAGAGGACCTGTTACCGGCGTTGCCGGCCTGGGCAGCCCTGGCAGCGGTTGCTGCCTGGAGTGGTACTGCTCGGCTCGGGGCGGCCGACTCGCCGTCAGGTGGTCGAAGGCGCGCTTCTCTACGGAGGTCCGGAAGCGATCGTCACAGGTATCGAAGCCTGCCGTCGTCAGGGTTTGAAAGGGCCGGGGATCCCGGCTGAACGGATTCATCTGCTGGTGCCCGCCTCGTGCCAGATCAGCAGCGCAGGGTACGTAACCGTGGAGCGGACCACGCGAATGCCGCGGTCAGTGATCGTGGACGGGGTGGCCATGGCACCGCTCACCCGGGCTGTCCTCGACCAATGCCGTCGCTTCACCACGCACGACCCGATCCGGGCTTTGCTGACCGAAGCAGTTCAGCGGGGTGGCCTGAATCCCGAGGTCCTCATCCGGGAGCTCGAGGGCGGCAGTGATCGGGGGAGTGCCCTGCCCCGTGAGGTACTGCGTGACGTCCTGAGAGGCGCACGGTCCGTGGCCGAGATCGACGCGATGGCCGTCTGGAAGCTGACCGGTCTGCCCGAGCCGCTCTGGAATCATCAGCTTCGAGATGAAACCGGCGAATACATCGGGACCCCCGACGCCTACTTCGTGAAGGTCCGGCTCGCGTGGGAAATCGACTCGTACGACTTCCACTTCGGCAAGCGGCAGTACGCGGCGACAGTCGCGAGAAACGCCAGGTACGCGGCCGAGGGCATCCTCGTGCTCCAGACACTGCCCAGCCGGTTGCGGTCCGAGCCCGGCAAGGTCGCGGCCGAACTCGTCGCCGCGTACAACGCCGCGGCGTCCCGTGGAGCTCCGGCTAAATCGGTGGCCGACGCTCCAGCCGGCTGGCTATCGTCATCCCGGCAAAGCCAAGGGAGGGGCGATGGGACGGAAGAGCCCGCAGGAGAAGAAGCGGCTGAGTTACGCCAAGGATCGCCGTAACAGGTACGGCGAGAACGACAAGTCTTCGCGCAAGAACATTCCGCGCCACAAGCGGCGGGTGAACCGGCTGAATCGGCATCGGGACCAGCAGGTGCTCAATGGTGCCCGTGGTTCGGTGGACATCGACGGCGTCGCGTCCGCCGAGGAAAGTCTGCTGAAAGTCCGGCCACAGCGGTGGCAGAAGTGGCCTGGGGCCACGCTCGGCGCGCTCGTCGGGTGGAAACTGAAGTCGACGGGCGATCGGCGGGAGTTCGAGGCGGAAACGTTGTCGCCCTTGGACGACGACGAACTGCGCGGAATGCTGTCGGCCGCGGTGCGGCTGCTGCCGGTCAGGGACGCGGCGATCCTCCATCTTCTGTACTGCACCGGTCTCCGCGCCACCGAACTCTCCGCACTGGATTCGCGAGACCTGACCGAGAAGGGGATCACCGTACGCGGGCGGCGGCAGCGAACGGTACCGGTCCCATCCGAGTTTCGTCCCGTGCTGGACGCCTGGCTCCGGGAACGTGACGCCGAGAGTCCGGCGCTCTTCTCCGGCACCTGTGGTCGCCGCGTGCCGCCTGCCACGGTGAATCGTCTCGTGACCGTCTTCGGGGTCTTGATCGGCATGCCGGGACTGTCGGCGCGAACCCTTCGCAAGACCTTCGCCGTCAACCTCCTCCGGGAGGGAACAGACCTCGACGACATCGCCGAGATGCTGGGTCAGGCGTCACCTGAAGCTACGCGTGCCTACCTCACCAACTGACCGATAGGTCGGATGTATCTGCGGCTGCATGGGTGAACGTGGTGGTCAAAGTGCGGCTGTGTCTGGAAACATGCCGTTCGCCAGGGCTTGATCTAGGCGAAACGTAGTATGTATCTGGAGGGCGTTCCATGGTCGAGCTGTCCAGGCGTTCGATGCTGATGGCCGCGGTGGGGACTGCCGCGCTCGGTGGGTTGTGGGTGCGGGGAGCCCCACCGGCGCAGGCGGGGAGCGACATCCACCGGCGGGTGCTCGACGACGCGCGCATGGTCTGGAAGCGTTTGCCGAACGGGTGGCAGGAGGGCCCGTTCCTCGCCAACGGCTTCCTCGGCGTCCAGTTCTACGCGGGTGCGCAGCCGAACGTGCTCAAGGTGATGCTCAGCCATTCCCAGGTCCAGGACCAGCGCGGGCAGTGGGAAGCGGGCATCGGGCTCTCGCGGCTCCCGATCGGCTACCTCACCCTCACCTTCGCCGGGGCGATCACGGCGGTGGACTGGGAACTCGACCTCTACAACGCCGAACTCGGCGGCACGATCACGACGACGCAGGGCACGGCGCGGTTCTCCGCGCTGGTGCACAACGACCAGGATCTCCTGCTCGTTTCGCTCACCGGAGCCGCCGCGACCTGGGAGTTCACGCCGTTGAAGTCGGCGACGACCAGGACGATCCGCAAACCACCCGAGTACACGGCCAATCCCGATCCGAAGCTCGCCAGTGCGGGCGCTGTCCGGTATTGCGAGCAGCCGTTGCACGCGGGCGGCGGGTATACGACGGCGTGGCGTGAGCGGACCGTCGGTACGCGGCGGCTGCTGGCGGCCACGGTCGCGTACGGCTTTCCGAAGCCGACCCACACGCGAGAAGCGATCAGCAGGGTCCAGAGAGCCTCGGCGACCGACCCGGATGTGCTGGTCGCCGACCATCGGCGCTGGTGGAACGCTTTCTATCGGCGCAGCTTCGTGTCCATTCCGGACAAACGAGTCCAGCGGTTCTACTGGATCCAGTTGTACAAGACCGCGTGTGCCACCCGCGCGAACGGTCCGGTCGTCGCCGAATGGGGGCCGTGGTTCCCGGAGGCCGGGAACAGCTGGACGGCCGTGTGGTGGAACCTCAATGTCCAGGTCACCTACCCGATCGTCAACAGCAGCAACCATCCCGAACTCGACGCCGTCACCGAGACCTTTCGTCGCGACCATGCCAACCTCGAACTCTCGGTACCTCCCGCTTACCGGGACGGCGACACCTACGCCCTCTCGCATCCAGGCGACTGGCGGCTGCGGCCCGGTGGCACCCGCGCGGTCGGGATCCCCGGCCCCGCGACGAAGAACGACCAGACCGGCAACCTGATCTGGGGGCTGCACAACGTCTGGCTCGCGTACCGCCACAGCATGGACGTCCGCATCCTGCGCGACGTCCTGTATCCGACACTCGCCAAGGCGCTCAACTACTACCGCCACTTCCTCGCCACCGGACCGGACGGGTTCCTGCACCTGCCGATGACGCGGTCACCCGAGTACGCCGACGCGGCAGACTGCACGTACGACCTTTCGCTGATCCGTTGGGCCGCGCGGACACTCGTCGAATCGGCGGCCAAGCTGCGCATCGACGATCCGCGTGTGCCCATGTGGCGGGAGATCGGCGAGAAACTGGTGCCGTATCACCAGGATCCCGACCGGGGAGTGCTGATCGGCGACGGCGTCCCGCTCGCCGATTCGCATCGCCACTTCTCGCATTTGCTCTGGCTCTACCCGCTGCGCGAAAAGCACTGGGACCGTCCCGGCGACCGGGACGTCATGCGCCGTACCTTCGCGCATTGGTCGAGCATCCAGGACAAATGGCACGGGTACAGCTTCGCGGCCGCGTCGTCGATGAGTTCGGTGATGGACGCACCCGAAGAAGCCTTGCGGTACTTGAAGATCTTCCTCGACGGTACAGTTGTCGCCGACACCCAGCTGACGCCGAACACGATGTACCGCGAGGGCTCGAATCTCGCCATCGAAAGCCCCATCACCGCCGCGCAGTCCGTTGTGGACATGCTCCTGCAAGGCGATCACGGCGTGTTGAAGGTCTTCCCGTCGGTGTCGCCGACCTGGCGGGACGCGTCTTTCGAGAGCCTCCGCGCGGAGGGCGCCTTCCTCGTGGACGCTTCGCGCCGGAACGGCACGACCGAATGGATCCGCGTCCGCAGCGAGGCGGGGGAACCGCTCATGCTCCAGCATGCAATCCCCGGCGACGTCGAGGTCCGTGACGCGCGCGGGCGGCAACTCCCTTGGCGCGCCGAAGGCCCGGGCACGATCTCGATTCACCTGAACCGTGGCGGAACCGCCGTGATCACCCGGCGCGGCGCACGACCTGCCTTGGAGCCGCGCGATGTGCCCGGCGACGGCGGCGCTCCGGCGTGGGGACTTCCGGCCTGAATTCGCGACAAGGAGGTCTGAAGGATGGACATCACTCGCAGAACGGTGCTCGGGGGAGCGCTGGCCGGAGTGTCGGCGGCCGGGTTCACGCCGTCCGCCTCGGCGGTGGAGAACGACTTCACGCTCGGCGGCCTCGACTGGGCGGGTTTCCTCGGCTCCGCCGACCTGTTCTGGCGCGAGATTCCGAAGACCTGGTACGAGGGACCGTTCCTGGGCAACGGTCTACTCGGGCTGCCGATCGGTTACTTCACCCTCGAACCGGTCGGTGCCATCACCGGGATCGACTGGCGGATGGACCTGTGGAACGCCGAACTCCGTGGCACGATCACCACGGCCGCGGGCAGCCTGTCGTTGCGGGCAATCGTCCACACTGGACGGTCGCCGCTCGCCGTCGAGATCGAACCGACGGAAGGGGAACGCGGCCCTGCATGGAAAGGCCTGGTGTCACCGCTGGTTCCAGCGTCGCGGTCGGGTTCATAGCGCACGCTCTACACGTCAGTGGCCTGGTCGCATCCGAAGAAGACGGCCGCGCTCGAGGCAGTGAAGACGGTCCGCCGGGCGGAACCGTTCGGGACGCTGACCATCGAGCATCGCCGCTGGTGGCGCGACTACTATCGGCACGGCTTCGTGTCCATTCCGGACACTCGCCTGCAGAGCTTCTATTGGATCCAGCTGTACAAGATCGCCTCGGCCGCGCGTGAGGACGCGCCGGTGATGGCGACCCGCGGGCCATGGCTCGAACCGACCCCGTGGCTCGCGACGTGGTGGAACCTCAACGTCCAGCTGGAGTACTGGCTCATCCATGGATCGAACCACCTCGAACTCGATGCCGTCAGTCACGCTCTCGGCAGGTACCGCGCGAACCTGACGAGTCAGGTCGCCGAGCCGTATCAGCACGATGCGGCGGGTATCCCGCGTACGACCGACATGAACGTGCTCAACGGGCCGGCCGGGACGAACTCCGGGTTCCCGGTCGGTATCCCCGGCAAGGAGACCCCGACCCCGGAGGTCGGGCGCTGCACCTTCCGGCGACGTTCTCCCCGGAGTACGGCGTCAACGCGGCCGACTGCAACTACGACCTCGCGCTGCTCCGGTGGGGCTGCAAGACCCTGCTGGAGTCGGCGGTGGAACTGCGGATCGACGACCAGCTTGCCGGGCGGTGGCGGGAAGCCTGGCCACGTTGGTCCCGTACCCGGCCGATGCCAACGGATACATGATCGGCGCGGGAGTGCCGTTCGCGAAGTCGCATCGGCACTACTCGCATCTGCTTCAGGTGTACCCGCTGTACGAGATCACCTGGGAGAAGCCGGAGAACCGGCGGATCATCGAGACCTCGCTTGATCACTGGGTGGGCTTCGAGGGTGCGTTGCAGGGTTACACGTTCACCGGCCCGGTCATCGAGACTCGGCTTTCGGCGGCGCAGTCACTGCACGACATGCTCGTGCAGAGCTGGGGCGGAGTCATCCGGCTGTTCCCGGCCGTACCCGCCAAGTGGGTGGACGCGGCGCTGCGTGACTTCCGGACGCAGGGAGCGTTCCTGCTCAGCGCCTCCCGGCAGGGAGGGAAGACGCGCTGGGTCAAGGTCGTGAGCGAGGCCGGGGCGCCGTGCGTGCCGCGGACGGACCTCGAAGGAGAACTGACCGTCCGCGACCGCTGGGGCAGGCCGAAACGGTGGCGGCGGCTGGCGAACGGCGACGTCCAGATCGACCTGCGGCGCGGCGAAGAGGCCGTCGTGCATCGCAAGGGCGACAAGCCCGACCTCGAAATCCGGCCGGTCACGCCGAACGGGTCCGCCGCGCCGTGGGGGATGCCCTGACTTCTGGTGTGGTGATACGTGAGACTGTTCCTGGACTTCCTTCGCCGGATGACAGGAGCACAGATGTCCCAGCCGCCGCAGCCGGGCGAGCCCGAAGACCAGGTACCCGATCCTGGGTCTTCGCAGGGGCAGCAGTATCAGCAGCAGCCCTACCCGCAACAACCGTATCCGCAGCAGGCCTGGTACGGCGCGCAGCAGCCGCCGCCGCCGTCGTCGAACAAGACTGCGCTGTGGGTCGGGCTGGGGGTGCTGGGACTCGTCGTGGTGGTCGCCGTAGTGGCGGTCACCGGATTCGTGGCGCCGGGGTTCTTCCTGTCGGACTCGAAGAGCAAGAGCGTGGTCGCGTCGTCGCCCTCGGCGCCGACGTCGAGCGCCCGGGACACGCCGACGCAGAGCCCGGTGGAGATCCCCGCGGGCAGGCTTACGATGCCGAAGCGCACCACGCCGTTGGCGGATCCGACCGAGTGCGCGTACCCGGCGAGTTCCAGCGGCGAGGTGCCGAAGAAGGCCACCCCGCCCGCCGCGGGCCCGACCCCGGCGTCCGGCACGATGGCCGTCACGCTCAAGACGACCGCGGGTGACATCGGGCTGACCCTGGACCGCGCGCTCGCGCCGTGCACCGTGGCGAACATCCTTTCGCTGGCGCAGCAGGGTTACTACGACGACACCTCGTGCCACCGGCTCGGCACTTCGGGGCTCCAGATGCTCCAGTGCGGCGACCCGGCGGCCAACGGCATGGGCGGGCCGGGATACACCATCCCGGACGAGGTCTTCCCGGAACTCAAATACGGCCGCGGTGTCCTCGCCATGGCGAAGACACAGGCGCCGAACTCGGGCGGCAGCCAGTTCTTCATGGTCTTCGGTGAAGCCCAACTGCCGCCGGAGTACACCGTGTTCGGGAGCATCTCGGACGCGGGCCTGCAGGTGCTGGACAAGGTCGCGCGTGGTGGCGTGGACGAAGCGAAGGGATCCGGTGACGGGACGGGGCCGCCGAAGATCCCGGTGACGTTCCAGTCCGTCGCGGTGGGCTGAGCGACCACCTCGTGAGTGGCGATTCGGGTCCTTGAGGAGTAAGGCACATGTCCTGAAGGCCCCTTTGAGACGTTCAACGTCTCAAAGGGGTCCTTCAGGACATCGCGAGCACCAGTACCGATGACGCCACGTTTGCCTAACGCCTCAAGGGAATCGAGAGCGAATTAGGACTCAGAGCGGGTTGTGGGCCCCCAGCGGAGCGGTGCAGAACGGCCCGCCGACGTACTCCGCCGCCGCACCGGTCGGCGCCGGCTTGTCCGCCAGCTGGTCGGCGTAGGTCTCCGCGTTGTCGAGCGACTTGTAGCCCAGTTCTTCGGCTTCGGCGAGCGAGTAGATCCGGCGTGTGTTGTCGGAGACGCCCCAGATCAGCCGGTAGCCGGGGGAGGGGTAGCTCAGGCAGGCTTCGAAGAGGCGGGCGCCGTCGTCGGGGGAGAGCCAGGTCGTCAGGCCGCGCGGGCCGAGGACGAGCGGGTTTTCGAAGCAGGAGCCGATCCGGATGACGATCACGTCCATGCCGAACCGCGAGTGGTACAGGCTGCCGAGTGCTTCGATGGCCGCTTTGCTGACGCCGTAGTAGGTGTCGGGGCGGGGGGTGGAGTCGGCGGGGAGGCCGTTCTCGCCCGCCTCGTCGTTGCGGCGGAAGCCGACGGAGTGGTTGCTGGAGGCCAGGATGACGCGCGGGACCCCGGCCGCGCGCGCGGCTTCGAGGACGGTGTGGGTGCCGTTGATGTTGACATCGAGTGTCGCTTCCCACGAGCTCTCGCGACTGTGCCCACCGAGGTGGATCAGCGCGTCGACTCCTTCGCACGCCTTTGCCATCGCCGCCGGGTCGGTCACCGACGCGGTGATCAGCTCGACGTCCTCGCCGCCAGCGGCTTCGGGCTGCGCGGCCAGGTCGAGCAGGCGCAGCACGCGCCCGGAACGGCGAAGCCGCGTCCGCATGAGAGTGCCGACGATGCCAGCCGAGCCGGTGATCAGGACGCGCTGGTCTGCCATGGGAGCCCCTTGTCAGTGGAAGAAACGGGAAATGATCAGCGGATACCGGCGCGGCGTAGCTGCTGGCCGAGTTCCGCGGTGATTTCGGCGAGGAGTTCGCCGACGCGTTCGGCGTCCGCGTCGGTGACCTCGGTGACCGGCATGGAGCAACTGATCGCGTCCGTGCCGGGGATGCGGTACGGGATCACGGCCGCGACGCACCGGACACCGAGGCTGCCTTCCTCGACCTCCGCCGCGTAGCCGCGTTCGCGGGTCTTCGCGCACTCGGCGTGCAGTGCTTCGGCCGTGGTGATGGTGTTCGGGGTCAGCGCCGACAGCTCTCCGGTCAGGAGTCCGTCGATCTCGTCGTGCGTCAGTTCGGCCAGCAAGGCCTTCCCCAGCGCGGTCGCGTGTGTCGGCAGGGTGCGGCCGACGCGGGACACGAGGTGCGTCGAATGCCGTGATTCGCGCGTCTCCAAATAGACGACGTCGGTGCCCTCGCGTCGCGCGTAGTGCGCGGTGAACCCGGTCTTCTCCCGGATCCGCTCCAGCGCCTCCGTCGCGAACGGGACGACCGGGTCGCGGTCGAGGTAGGCGGTGCCGCAGATCAGCGCCCGGACACCGAGGCGGTACCGCGCCGTGTTGGTGTCCACTTCGAGCCAGCCGGCTTCGAGCAGGGTGCGCAGCAGCCCGTGCAGGCTCGAGCGGGGGAAACCGGTTCGCGCGTGGAGATCCGACAGCGAAAGCCAGACGTCGTTCGCGGCGAAGGTCTCGATGAGGTCGATCGCCCGCCGGGCCGACTTGACCCCGGACGGCTCCGGCGCGGCGGACGCGCCGTTCGTCACCGTGACGGCGGCTTCCTGCTGTGGCATCCGCACTCCTCCATCCGGCCGTTGACTTGTGACCTCGGCCATATTAGCGTCCCGAACAGCGTTCTTATAGATGAACATAATCACTATAACAGACTCCGTTCATGGATGTGAATAGCCGACCGCCGACGGCTGGAGTACATCGACGTGGACGCGGAAAGGAGTCAGCGGTGCATTTGCTGGACTGGATCATGGTGTCCGCGTACTTCGTGCTGATGGTGGTGATCGGCCTGTGGTCACACAGCCGGGTCAACACGGTCAGCGACTTCTTCACGGCCGGCGGGAAGATGCCGTGGTGGCTGGCCGGGATCTCCCACCACATGTCCGGCTACAGCGCGGTGCTCTTCGTCGCGTACGCGGGCGTCGCCTACACCGACGGCATCACGGTTTACTTCTGGGGCATGGCCAGCATCGGTATCGGCGTCGGTATCGGCAGCTGGCTGTTCGCCTCCCGGTGGAACCGCCTGCGGTCGAAGCTCGGTGTCTCCTCACCGCTGGAGTACCTGGCGAAGCGCTACAACGTGCCCACCCAGCAGGCGCTCGCCTGGAGCGGCAGCCTGCTGAAGATCTTCGACATCGCGGCCAAATGGTTCGCGGTCGCGACGATCCTCAACGTCTTCGCGGGCGTGCCCTACACCTGGGGCATCATCATCACCGGTTCGATCACGCTGATCTACTGCACCGTCGGCGGACTCTGGGCCGACGCGCTCACCGACTTCGGCCAGTTCGTCATCCAGGCCATCGCCGCGATCGTGATGCTGTGGGTCGTACTCGACAAGCTGGGTGGCGTCTCCGGCCTGTGGACCGTCTGGGGCGACCTTCCGCCGTCACACCTCAACCCGACCACGTCCAAGTTCACCACCGTCGTGTTGCTCGTCTACGTGCTGGTGAAGACGCTGGAGTACAACGGCGGTATGTGGAACCTGGCGCAGCGCTACATGGCCGCGCCGAACACTTTCGAAGCCCGGCGCGGCGCGCGGCTGTCGTCGATCCTGTACCTGGTGTGGCCGCTGGTGATGATGTTCCCGATGTTCGCCGCCCCGCTGCTGATCCCGAACATCTCGAACCCCAACAACGCCTACGCGATCATGACCACGACCTTCCTCCCGCCGGGTCTGGTCGGGCTGGTGCTGGCCGGAATCTTCTCGCACACCATGGCGATGGTCTCCTCCGACGCCAACGCGATCTCCGCGGTGATCACCCGCGACATGATGCCGGTGATGTGGAAGAAGGCCAGAAGGTTCACCGACGCACAGGGGCTGCTCGCCGCGCGGATTTCGACGGTGGTCTTCGTCGTGCTGACCATGGCGGTGGCCACGCAGGCCGAGAAACTCGGTGGTGTGCTGGGTATCGTGGTGCTCTGGGTCGCGGCGCTGATGGGCCCGATCTCCGTTCCGCTGCTGCTCGGCATGCTCCCGTGGTTCCGCCGGTCCGGTTCCCGCGCCGCACTGATCTCCTGGGCCGGCGGCCTGCTCGCCTACGCGATCGCCTACTACGGCTACAAGGCCACGCTCGCGGTCACCGTCTCCACCCCGATCCTGGTCTCGCTGGTGCTGTTCATCGGGCTCGGCTACCTCATGCCCGAGCGCAAGGCCACTACCGACGAGATCATCGACACGATCGACCGTGACGACGACGTCACGCCGAGCAAGACCAAGGACGGCACCACCGTGCCTGCCTGACCGGGGCCCGAACCCGGGACCGACCGCTAGAACGAAAGAGAAATCCATGGTAGAGACCAAGTTCGAGGCACGTTTTCCCGCCGAGAACTCATCAGCACGAGTCGAGCTCGACGGCCTGCTGGCGTTCCCGCTGACACCCTTCACCGAGGGGCTGGAACTCAACCTCGACGCGTTCGCGGAAAACGTCGAGAGCCATGTGGCCGCCGGAGCCGGGGCGCTGTTCGTCGCCTGCGGTACGGGCGAATTCAGCTCGCTGTCCCCGGACGAGCACGCGGCGATCCTGCGTAAGGCTCGTGAGGTCGTTGCCGGGCGTGTACCCGTATGGGTCGGTGCGGGCGGCGGCGCGGCGTCGGCCCGTGCCGGGATCGCGGCGGCGGAGGCGGGCGGCGCGGACGGCGTCCTCCTCCTGCCGCCCTACCTGGTCACCGGTCCGCCTTCGGGTCTGGTCGACCACGTGCGGTACGCCGTCGGGGATTCCTCGATCCCGGTGATCGTCTACCACCGCTCCACCGGCGTGTTCACCCCGAACTCCGCGGTCGGACTGCTCGACATCCCGTCGGTGGTGGGTCTCAAGGACGGCTTCGGCGACGTCGAACTGATGAGCCGGATCATCACCACGATCCGCTCCGTCGACAGCGACCGTGCCCGGGATTTCCTGTTCTTCAACGGACTTCCCACCGCCGAGGTCTCGGCGCGCGCCTACGCCGCGATCGGCGTCGCGCGGTACTCCTCGGCCGTGCACTGCTTCGCCCCCGAGATCGCGGCCCGGTTCCACCGCGCGCTCGCCGAGAACGACGACGCGGTCATGGAGGCGCTGCTCGCCGGGTTCTATCTGCCGCTGGTGGCGCTGCGGGACGAGGGACAGGGCTTCGCCGTGTCGCTGGTCAAGGCAGCGGCGCGGTTGCGTGGCGACAAGGCGGGTTCGGTCCGGCCGCCGCTGGTCGAGCCGACCGCCGACCAGATCGCCCGGCTGGAGAAGATCGTCGACGACGGATTCGCCGTCCTCAAATCCGTCGAGGCCGGTGCCTGAAGATGAAGGTTCTCGATGTCGTCCTGACCCCGGTCGCCTTCGCCGACCCGCCGCTGCTCAACGCGATGGGCGTGCATGAGCCCTTCGCGCTGCGCGGTGTCGTCCAGCTGATCTGCGAAGACGGCGTGGTCGGCCTCGGCGAGTCCTACGGTGATCTCGCCTTCCTCGAGCAGGTCCGGAAGGTGCTGCCGGAACTCAAGGGACAGGACGTGTTCGACCTGCCCGGCCTGCGCCGGAAGGTCGCCACCACCCTCGGCGAGGTCGTCTTCGCCGACGCGCACGGCCTCACCGGCGGGTTCTCCGTCAGCAAGACCGTCGCCAGCGTGTACTCGCTGTTCGAGGTGGCCGCGCTCGACGCGCAGGGCCACTACCTCGGCAGGCCGGTGGTGGACCTGCTCGGCGGCAAGACACGAGACGCCGTCGACTTCTCCGCGTACCTGTTCTACAAGTTCGGGGCCCACATCGGCGCCGAAGAGGACTCGTGGGGCGAGGTGACCACTCCGGAGGCGCTCGTCGGCGAGGCGCGGCGCATGGTCGAGGAGTACGGCTTCTCCTCCATCAAGCTCAAGGGCGGCGCGTTCGACCCGGACCAGGAGATGGACGGCATCCGCGCACTCGCGGAGGCGTTCCCTGACCACCCGCTGCGCATCGACCCGAACGCCGCCTGGACGCCTGAGACCGGCATCCGGGTCGCCGAAGACCTCGACGGCGTCCTGGAGTACCTCGAAGATCCGACGCCGGGTATCGAGGGCATGGCGAGGGTGGCCGAAAGGGCCAACATGCCGCTGGCCACCAACATGTGCGTCGTGCGCTTCGCGGACATCGAGCCGGCGTTCCGGCAGCGAGCGGTCGGCGTAATACTTTCGGACCATCATTACTGGGGTGGCCTCCGGGACACGCAAGCCCTCTCCACCACGGCGGAATGCTTCGACGTGGGGCTTTCCATGCATTCGAACAGTCATCTCGGGATCAGCCTGGCCGCTATGGTGCATGTGGCCGCGGCGACGCCGCACCTGACCTACGCCTGCGACACCCACTGGCCGTGGAAGACGGCCGACGTCATCGCCCCGGGTGCGCTGGAGTTCGTCGACGGTGCGGTCGCGGTGCCCGACAAGCCGGGGCTCGGGGTCGAGCTCGACCCCGACGCGCTGGCGCGGGCCCATGAAGACTATGTCCGAAGTGGACAGACCAAACGGGATGACGTGACCTATATGCGGAAGTTCGTCGGAAACTTCGAACCGAACACGGCGCGGTGGTGACTGGGTGAAGGTCACCGGATACGCCTACCCCTGGGACGTCCTCGACGATCCCGGGTTCGTGGAGCGGGTGAGCGAACTCGGCGTCGACGAGGTCGCCGTCGCGGTGTCGTACCACAGCACCCGTGCCGCGACGCCCTGGGCGCCCGAGCGCACGTCGGTCGTCGCGCGGCACGCGGCGTTGTACCGGCCGGTGCGCGAGGAGGCCTGGGGTGAGCTGCGGCCCGCCGAACCGGACTGGGTCGAGAGCCGTGACAGCGCGAGCGACGCCGTCCGGCTGCTGAACGAGGCGGGCATCCCGGCCGCCGCGTGGCTCGTGCTGACCCACAACTCGCAGCTGGGCACGGAGTTCCCCGATTTCACCGTGCGCAACTGTTTCGGCGAGCGATACCCGTGGGCGTTGTGCCCGGCGCAGCCGGCGGTGCGTGAGTACGCGGCGAACGTGGTCGCGGAAAGCCTCGCGGGGCTTGACTTCGCCTCGGTGATCCTGGAGGCGTGCGGCCCGCTCGGCGCCGTCCACCAGCACCAGCATGAGAAGACCGACGGCGTCTGGTCACCCGCGGTCGCGCGGCTGCTGTCGGTCTGCTGCTGTGACGTCTGCCTGGAGTCCTGGGCCGCGGCGGGCAAGGATCCGGCGAAGGCACTGGGCAAGCTGCGCGCCGAGGTCCGGAGGCTGATCGACAGTGGTGACCTCCGGGCCACCGAGGACAAGATCATGCCCACCCTGCGGCAGGTCCTGCTCGACACCCGGCAGCAGGCGACCGACGCGCTCCGGCGCGACGTGCTCGCGAAGATCCCGTCCGGGCCGAGGATCGTGCTCCACGGCGCGATGGACCCGTGGGTCACCGGCGCGCTGCCGGGGCTGACGCCGTCGGTTCCCGAAGACGTCGACGCGGTGGTGCTGCAGAACTGGGTACCCGGGCACGCCAGCCGGGAGTCCGTCGCGACGGCGCGGGCGAAACTGCCGCGCAAGGTCGCCGTCGGCAGCTACATCACCGCGGTGGCGGCGAGCCCGGTGCCCGACATCGAGGCCTACACCACCGAACTCGGCAAAGCGGGCGCCACCGAACTGCACCTGTACCACCTCGGCCTCGCCGGTCCGGGGCGCTGGGCGGATCTCATCGCCGCCACCAGCGCCGCGCAAGAACTCGTTTAGGGAGAAGCAAGAAACCATGAGCCAGGCAACAGAGCCCGCCACGCTCGAACAGATCCTCGCGGCCGCCGCCGCCGCGGCAGGCACGGCGGCGGTCGCGACCCCAGCCCAGCGCGCCGAGTGGCTGACCGCGGCGGCGGACGCCCTCGACGCGTCCGCCGACGAGCTGATCACGCTGGCCAACCAGGAGACCCACCTCCCGGCCTCCCCGCGTCTGCAGGGAGAACTGAAGCGCACGACGTTCCAGCTGCGCTTGTTCGCCGAGGTGCTGGCCGACGGGGCGTTCCTGGGCGCGACCGTCGATCACGCGGACGCCGCGTGGCCGATGGGGCCGCGGCCGGACATCCGCCGTCTGCTCACCCCGATCGGGCCGGTGCTGGTGTTCGCCGCCAGCAACTTCCCGTTCGCGTTCAGCGTCGCGGGCGGCGACACCGCGTCGGCGCTCGCCGCGGGCTGCCCCGTGGTGCTCAAGGCGCACTCCGGGCACCCGGAACTGTCGGCGCGAACCGGCGAGATCCTGCGTGACGCGCTGGTCAAGGCCGGTGCGCCGGAAGGCATCTTCGCGGTCATCCACGGCCAGCAGAACGGCGTGACGGCGCTGAAGGACCCGCGGATCCAGGCGGCGTCCTTCACCGGCTCGGTCCCCGGCGGGCGGGCGCTGTTCGACATCGCCACCTCGCGGCCGTCGCCGATCCCGTTCTACGGCGAACTCGGCAGCGTCAACCCGGTCGTGGTGACCCAGTCGGCGATCGACGCGCGCGGCGAGGCGATCGCCAAGGGTTACGCGGGTTCGTTCAGCCTCGGCGCCGGGCAGTTCTGCACGAAGCCGGGGCTGCTGTTCCTGCCGGCGGGACACGGCCTTGAGGACGTGCTGCGTGAGGCCGTCTCGGCGATCCCGGCGCAGCCGATGCTCAACGAGCGCATCGCGACCGGATTCGCCGACGGTGTGGCGAAACTGCGTGACGTGGCCGGTGTCGAGGTATTGTCCGAATCCGGGGGCGCGGAAGGCATCTCGCACGGCGCGACCCTGTTCGCCACCACCGGCAAGGATTTCCTGGCGGACGACGGCACCGTCCGCGAGGAGTGCTTCGGCCCGGCGTCGCTGATCGTCACCTACACCGACCAGGACGAGCTGATCAGCCTGCTCGGCGCGATGGAACCCGGGCTCACCGCGACCATCCAAGGTGAAGAGTCCGATGTGGACTGGATTCGCCCGGTACTCCCGTCGCTGACCCGCGTCGCCGGCCGTCTGCTGTGGAACGACTGGCCGACCGGTGTCACGGTCACCTGGGCACAGGAGCACGGTGGTCCCTACCCGGCGACCACCGCGCCGACGAGCACGTCGGTCGGCACCGCGGCGATCGAGCGGTTCCTGCGGCCGATCGCCTGGCAGGGCTTCCCCGACGCGCTGCTACCGGAACCGTTGCAGGAGAACAACCCGTGGGACCTGCCCCGCAGGACCGACGGAAAACGCTAGAAAAGCTCGTGAGTGATTTGGGTCGTTCTAACGACCCAAATCACTCACGAGGCCCAGCACACGCCGCCGCCCCTAGATTCCGTCTTTCGGCCCCTTGGGAGGCACCGTCATGCCCGGATTCGGTTATGTCGACCGGAGAACCGCCCTGCGTGGAGGCGCGGCGGCGGCCGCCTCGGTCGCGCTCACGACCGCGATCGCCCGTCCCTCGTTCGCTCAAGCAGCGTCCTCGGTCCCGGTGAGCACGGCCGCCATCGTCACCGGTTACCGCGAACTGCAGACCGGGATCAACCGGCCGTCGGCGGAACGCGCCGCCGCGCTGGCGAACCTGGACAGGGTCGCGAAGGCCTGCAACGACAGCATGACGGTCGGCGGCGGTCCACTGTGGAAGGATCTCCCGCTCGGTCCGGGCAGTGACTTCACGACGTCGATGTACGCCCGGCTCCGCGCGATCGCGGTCAACTGGGGTACCCCCGGTGGCGCGCTGTCGGGTGACGCGGCAGTGCTCGGCAGGCTCAAAGCGGCGCTGGAACTGTTGTACACCAGCGATCAGTACAGCGAGAAGACCGCCGAGATCGGCAACTGGTACACCTACGAGATCGGCATCCCGCTCTATCTGCTGCACATCCTCGCGACGGTCGCCGACGAACTGACGCCGGAAGAACTCGCCAGATACCTGAAGCCGGTGCTGAAGTTCTCCGGCAACCCCAACCTTCGCACGAACAACCCGAGCGTCGTCGAGACCGGCGCCAACCGCGCGGACAAGTCGACGATCTCCATCGTCTCCGGGGCGATACTCGGGGACGGCGACCGGATCCGGCGCGGGGTCGCGGCGTTCACCGACGTCGAGGGCAGGGGAGCGGCCAGTGTCATCGCGAAACTCGACCGCGCCGCGGGCGACGGCTTCCACACGGACGGTTCCTTCATCCAGCACGACTCGGTGCCCTACCCCGGCCACTACGGGATCGTCCTGCTCACCGCCGTCGCGGCTGCCATCCACGTCACCAAGGGCACGGAGTTCGAACTGGCCGCCGACGTCAAGGACTCGGCGTACGCGCTCGTGTCCGACACGTTCGCCCCCTTCGTTTACGCGGGTGCGCTGATGGAGCCGGTCCGCGGCCGGTTCCTTTCACGGCAAGGGGAATCCGCCCACGACATCGGGCATCAGCTCACCGGCGCCGTCGTGCTGCTGGCGCGCTCGGCGAGCGGCAAGCGCAAGGAAGAACTCAGCGGGCTCGCGGCGAAGTGGATCACCGAAGACACTTTCGCGCCCTACCTCAAGATCCCCGATCCCGAACGGTTCGCGCCGGGCCCCGACCTCGTCGGCATCCCCGGCATCGAATTCGCGCAGGAGCTGCTGGCGACCGGGATCCGGCCGACGCCGACGGTCGCGACGCATCGCGTTTTCGGCCAGCAGGACCGGATGGTGCACCTCACCGAGGGCTGGTCGGCCTCGCTCGGCGTCGCCTCGACGCGGATCTCGCGGTACGAGTCGGTCAACTCGATGAACCTCCACGGCTGGTACACCGGTGACGGCTCGCTGTACCTGTTCCTGCCCAAGGCGAAGGGCCACTTCACCGACGCCTACTGGCCGACGGTCGATCCGTCACTGCTGCCGGGCACCACTACCAAGAGCGGCCCGCCGCCGACACTGGGCCAGGTGCCGCTCACCGGCAAGGACCACTGCGGCGGCGTCCGCTGGGACGCGCGGCACGGCGCGCACGCGCTCGACTTCGTCTCGCAGGACGGCACGCTGACCGCGAAAAAGTCATGGTTCTTCACGCCGTCGGGAGTGGTCTGTCTCGGTGCCGGGATCACCGACACGTCGGGCGAGCGGATCCGCACCACGATCGAGAACCGCAACCTCGGCGTGAACGGCTCCGGCGTCCTGCTGGCCGACGGCCGCCTCGTCGGTGGCTCGGAGTCGTTGCGGCGCAAGCGATGGCTGCATCTGGAGAAGGTCGGCGGCTACGTCCTGCTTGACGCCGCCGAGGTGACGGCGCTGCGCGAGGACCGGACGGGGACCTGGCGTGACGTCGACAAGGGCGCCAACACCAAGGGCACCACGGTGCCCTACACCCGGCGCTACCAAAAGCTGGTGATCGAGCACGGCGTCAACCCGTCGGGCGCGAGCTACGCCTACGCCGTCTTGCCGACGGCCTCGGTACTCCAAACGGTCGCCTCGGCGCTGGCCTGGCGGGTGCGGGCCAACACCGCGGCCGTGCAGGCCATCCGGCTGTGGGACGCGACACTGCTGGCGAACTTCTTCGCGGCCGGTTCGGTCGACGAGGTGTCGGTGTCCGGTCCGGCGTCCGTGGCACTGGGCCGGGTGCGGAACGGCTGGCAGCTGGCTGTTTCGGATCCGACGCAGAAACAGGACGTCATCCGGGTGACGGTCCGGCGCAAGACTGTCGAGGTGCCCGTGACGGGCACTTTCGGGGCCACACAGGTGGTCTCGCTCGGCTGATGAACTCGCGGCCGGTCGCGATGGGTCGTTCGCGGGGTAGTTGGCCAGGGCAAAGACGTGACTCGCGTGCTTGAGCGCGGAACTCGCGTGCTGGAAGGCGGAACTCGCGTGCTGGAAGGCGGAACTCGCGTGCCTGGAGGCGGAACTCGGAACTCCTGTGGATGTCGGGGCCGCGGTGTGTCATAAGGGGTCCCCATGGGACGAAATTCGTCCTATGGGGACCCCTTATGACATCCCTGGCCAGAGTGGGCCGCCCCCGAAGGCACGCAGGCCCGAAGGCACGCAACCCCGAAAGCGTGCAGGGCTCCCGAAAGGTCAGCCCGCGTCCAGGTGTGCGGAGTCTGAGCACGCGAGTTCCGTCTTCAAGCACGCGAGTTGCGTGCCTGAGCACGCGAGTTCCGTGTTTGAGCACGCGAGTTCCGCCTTTAAGCACGCGAGTTGCGTGCCTGAGCACGTGAGTGCGGTGCCGCGCCGCGATGGCCGTCCCGGACGACGTGGTGACCGAGCACCAGGAGTTCTCGGCGAACTCCGGACGTGATGTCGAGCGGTGGTCATCGGCTCCGACCCACGGGCGAAAGTTAGAGTCGACCGAACCTGTGGAGGACCAGATGACCACCTCGCTCGCGACCGTGACCTCGGCCGACGGCACCCCGATCGCCTTCGAGCGCACCGGCGACGGCACGCCGGTGATCCTGGTCGGCGGCGCGTTCAACGACCGGACGACCGTCGCCGGTCTCGCCGCGACCTTGTCCCCGGACTTCACCGCGATCGCCTACGACCGGCGTGGCCGGGGTGACAGCGGTCCGGGTGCGGTCTATTCGGTGGAACGTGAAGTCGAGGACCTCGCCGCGCTGATCGACCACGTCGGTGGTTCGGCGGCAGTGTTCGGGCACTCGTCGGGGGCGGTGCTCGCCCTGGAGGCCGCTGCCAGGGGCGTCGCCATGACCAGCCTCGCGGTGTACGAACCGCCCTACGTCGTCGACGACAGCCGTCCGAAGCCCGCCGCGGACCTCTTCGACCGGGTCCGTGCCTTGATCGCCGACGGCAACCGCGACGACGCGGCCGAACTGTTCCTCGTCGAGGCGGCGGCCACCCCGGCCGAGATCGTCAAGGGGATGCGGGACGACCCGTTCTGGGCCTGGTTCACCGGGCTCGCCCACACGCTGCCTTACGACCTCGCGCTCTGCGGGCCCGGCAACGGGCTGCCCGACGGCAGGCTGGCCAAGATCGCCGCACCCACCTTGGTCATGGACGGCGGGGAGGGCGACGCCTGGCTGCGCGCGGCGGCCCGCGCCGTCGCCGCCGCGATCCCCGGTGCCCGGCACGTCACCGTCGAGGGGCAGGACCACGGCGTCCTCCACCAGCCGGACGCCCTGCGCGGGCCGCTCACCGAGTTCCTCAGGTGACGACCTTCAGCGGCTCGGCGGGCAGGCCCAGCGCGGTGTAGTGCTCCCGGGCCGCCCGGAACTCGGCGTCGGCCTCTTCGCCGAGTGCGGCGCGGGCCTGGCCGATCCCGGCGAGAGCGCGGGCCTCCTGCAGGCGATAGCCGATCCGTCTCGCCGTTTCGAGTGCGAGGCGGTGCCGCGCCAGGCTCGTCGTCGCCTCGCCGAGCGCGAGGCAGGCGGTGCCCACGCTGTTGGCCGCCATGGTCAGCAGCAACGGATGGTTGAGCCGGGCGAGGATCGCGCACGCGTGTTCGGCGTGCTCGCGTGCCTCGGCGGGCCGATGGGCCAGCAGCAGGGCGTCGGCGTGGTCGATCCGGCTCCATGCCTCGCCGAACAAGTAGCCAAGGTCCCGTGAAGCACGGATCGAGCGTTCGGTGACCTCGAACGCCTCGTCGAACCGGCCGAGCCGGGCGAGGACCAGGCCGAGCTGGGCCGAACTGAGGACAGTGCCGCGAGGATCCTCGCGCAGCGCTACCGCCCGTCGAGCCGAGACCAGCGCGTCGTCCAGCAGGCCGAGGATTTCCTGCGCGTTGCTGAGGTTGGTCCAGAGCGTGGCGGCGGCGTCGAGGTCGGTGGCCTTACCCACGACGGCGAGGCCGTCGCGATAGAACCGGATCGCCTCGGGATAGCGGCCGAGCATGCTGTGCAGGGCGCCCACTTTGGACAGTGCGATCGCCTCGGTGGCGCGGTCGCCGGAAGCTCGGACGACGCCGAGGCGCTCGACGGCGCAGTCCATTCCATCGGTGAGCCGTCCGTTCTCCCAGAACGCGAGCGTGAGGTTCGCCAGGCTCAGCTGGATCGCGTGCGGGTCGCCGATCCGGCGGGCGGCGGCGATGCCGGTCCGTGCCACGGCGAGCAGTTCGTCGAGGTGGCCGCTCTCCCGGAGATGTTCCGCGGTGTCCTTGGCGATCCGCCAGGCGTGGTCGTCGTGACCGGCGTCGAGGGCGTGGCGGGTCACCGCGACGAGGTTGGCCCGTTCGGTCGCGTACCAGCCGTCATCGCCGCCGTCGCGGTAGTGATCGAGAAGCCTGCCCAGCGCCGGATCCGCCTCTTCGTCGTGCGCGGCATTGCGGGCGTGTTCGGCGATCAAATCGTGGAAGGAGTAGCGGCCCAGCGCGGGCTGCCTGAGCAGGTGAGCGTCGAGGAGGTCTTCCAGCAGCCGTTCGGCTTCGGACGCGCTCGTCCCGGCCAACGCGGCGGCGGCGGGCACGGTGCAGTCGACGCCGGGATTCCGCCCCAGCAACCGGAACATGCGCTGCTGTTCGGCGTCGAGGTCCTGATAGGACAGGGTGAACGCCGCGGCGACGTCGCGTCCGGCGACCTTGAGCTCGGCGAGCCGGTCGTGTTCGGAACCCAGCCGCTCGGCAAGGTTCTGCACGGTCCACTGTGGACGATTCTGCAACCGGGCGGCGGCGATCCGGATGGCCAGCGGCAGATTTCCGCACAGTGCGGCGACTCCGGCGTCCGGACGGCCCGACGCGGCGGCGAACAGCGCACCCGCCTCTTCGTCCGGCAGGACGTCGAGGCTGATCGAGGCGGCGCCGTCGACGGCGGCAAGGCGACGCCTGCCGGTGACCACGAGGGCGACCGTCGCGGAACCGGGCAGGAGTGGCCGCACCTGGTCGGCGCTCGCGGCGTTGTCGAGTACCACGAGCAGCGATCGCCCGGCCGTCCTCGCCCGCCATAGTTCGGCCCGCCGGTCCTCGCCGCCCGGTAACCGGCTCGCCGGGATGTCCAGTTGCCCGAGCAGGGCTTCGAGCGCGGCCTCCGGCGGGAGCGGATCGCGTGCCGGGGAATGGCCGTGCAGGTCCACGAACAGCTGCCCGTCGGGGAAATCGGCGGCGAGCCGGTGCGCGGCGTGGACGGCGAGCGAGGTCTTGCCGACCCCGGCCATCCCGTCGACCACCACCGGACGGCCGAGCCGGACGGCGTCGAGAACGCGTCGGATCTCGATCTCCCGGCCGGTGAAATCCGGGACATCGTAAGGGAGGAAGCAGCGGATCTTGCCGTACTCCGGTTCGTCGCGCAGGATCCGCTCGCAGAGTTCGCGTAGTTTCGGCCCGGGATCGAGCCCGAGTTCGTCCGCCAGCCGGGTTTGTGCCTGACGGTACGCGTTCAACGCGTCGGCCTGCCTGCCCTGCTGGTGCAATGCCCGCATGAGCAGTCCGACGAACGCCTCCCGGAACGGGTGTTCGGCGACCAAGGCCGTCAATTCCGCGACGGCGTCCTCCCCGGCGGAGATCTCCTCGTCGAGGCAACGCTCCACAACGGACAGACGACGCTCGTCGAGTTCGTCCGCCTCGCCGCGCAGCGCGGCACTGTCCACACCGGACAGTGCGGGGCCGCGCCAGCACGCGAGCGCCTCACGGAACTCGCCACGCGAGACGTGGTCCTCGAAGGTGCGCAGATCGAAAGTCAGTGGCCGCAGCACGAAGCCCGGCCCCTCGGCGGTCAGGACGTCTTCGAGGGCACCCTCCGCGACCAAGGCCCGTTTCAGGGCGGTGGTGAGATTGCGGATCTGCCGGGTGGCCGTGGCGGGTGGATCCTCGTCCCAGACGACGTCCACCAGCCGCGAAACGGACACCACCCGGTCCGCGCCGAGCAACAACGCGGCCAGGATCCGCTCCTGCCGCGGACCAGCCAGCTTCACCGGCCGCGCGCCGCTCCGGCATTGCACCGGCCCCAAAACCCGGAACTCCATCGCACCCCCTCCCGCGAGGTTAACCGGCCGCGTGCCGTCGCCGGTGTGGAAGTGATGCAGCTGTGATGCGCCGCCGGACGAACCTGCTGGTGGACGAAGTACCGGACGTGATGAGGAGAACCCTATGCGCAAGCGGTATTACGCGGCGTTGGCCGGAGCGGCGGTGGTGGCCGCGGGGATCGGCGTGCCCGCCGCGGCGGCCGCCGGCGAGCAGCAGCAGGCGGAGCAGGAGCGGCAGTCCTGCCGGCGCGCTTTCGATCGCGCCGTATGGGAGGACATGGACAGCTTCAACAAACGCGACGAGGCCCGCTACCGGGCGATCATTCACCAGAACATGGTCACCGTCGGCCGCAAGGGGCAGCTGTTCATCGGCTACGACGCCAACGTGGAGCCGGTGGTCAAGGAACAGTTCAAGGTTCCGTACGAGTACAGCATGCCGTGGACGGTCACCCACACCGTCGTCGAGAACTGCTCGATGGGCTTCGCGATCCTCGACGCCTACTACAAGGTGCCGTCGCAGAACATCAACCGGCACTACACGATCAGCCTGACGCTGGTACGTGAGCACGGTAAGTGGCAGGTCATCAAGGACACCGTGACCGACGTCCTGCCCTGACCGGTGGCTGGTCAGGCGAGGACGGGGTCGCGTAACGAGGGGGAGCGCGGCCCCGTCAGGGTTTCCGGCCCACCCCGGCGTACGGGAGGGAATTGATCTCCGGATCGTCGGACATGTCGCCGGCGCCTTGCGGGTTCCACATCGCGCAGCCGACCACGCCGGGCTCGATGACGTCGAAACCGTCGAAGAACGACAGCACCTGGTCGTGCGTCCGGGGGATGGGGTCGTTGCGGGTGCCCTTGTACGCCTCGATGGCTTCGTCGAGCCCGCTCGAGTCCGCGTCGGCCGCGACGTGGGAGAGCGCGAGGAAGCTGCCGGGGGCGATCCGTTCGCGGTACCGGGCCAGAATCGTGTGCGGTTCCCACGCGTCCGGCACGAAATGCAGCAGCAGCAACATGAACACGCCGACCGGCCGGTCGAGGTCCAGCAGTTCCCTTGTCTCCGGCGCGTTGAGGATGTCGTTGACGTCGCGCAGGTCGGCCTGGAGCGCCGCGCACCGATCGTTGTCGCGCAGCAGCAGTTTCGCATGCGCCACGGCGACCGATTCGCGGTCGACGTAGACGACCCGGCAGGACGGATCGGCCCGCTGGACGATCTCGTGCAGGTTGCCGACGGTCGGGATGCCGGAGCCGATGTCAAGGAACTGCCGCACGCCCGCTTCGACCATATGCAGTGCGGCGCGGCGCAGGAAGGCGCGGTTGAGGCGCGCGGCGTCGCGGACGCCGGGCATGATCTTCAGTACCTGATCGCCAAGGTCACGGTCGGCCTGGAAGTTGTGGTCGCCGTCGAGCCAGTAGTCGTAGACCCGGGCCGGGTTCGGGACGTTCGTGTCGACCTCTGGGGGGACCCAGCTCAGGTTCGAAGTCACCGTCGTCGCCGCCGTTCCGTGGGAATCCGTTGGGGCACAGGATTCTAGCGGGTAACGGAGAGCGGGTTGCCATCGTCCGTTCGTGTGGATGTGCGGCGGCGGCACCCTTGCCGCGACTCGGCGGTCCTAAAGTGACCGCGTCACACGGCCTAGGCACGGGAGCGAGCACGATGGCACCACGTCCGGAGGTCCCCGTCGCACCCGGCCGCTGGCCGCTGCTCGGCCATACCGTGCCGATGCTCCGCGATCCGCTCAAACTGCTGTCGTCACTGCGATCGCACGGTGACGTCGTCCGGCTGGACTTCGGCCCGATGCCGGTTTATCTGGTCACCACACCGGAACTGGCCTGGCAACTCCTCGCCGCCGACGCGGGGAAGTTCGACAAAGGCATTGTGTTCGACAAAATGCGGCCGTTGTTCGGCGACGGCCTCGCGACCTCCAACGGTGCCTTCAACCAGCGGCAACGGCGGATGATGCTGCCCGCGTTCCAGCGAAGCCGGATCGCGCTCTACGCCGAGACGACGATGACGAAGCTCGCTGTAGACCTTGCCGATTCGTGGAAACCGGGCGAGGTGGTGGAATTCGACCGGCGGATGCAGGATCTCGCGCTGACCATCTCCGGGCGCACGTTGTTTTCCACCGAACTCGGCGACGACGCGCTTTCGGAGATCCAGAAGTCGATCCCGATCATGCTGAAGTACGTCATGGTCCGGGCCTTCTCGCCGAAGTTCGTGGAACGGTTGCCGATCGCGGCGAACCGCGAGTTCGACGCCGCGGCCGCGCGTCTGCGGCGGGTCATCGGCGACGCCGTCCTCAAGGCCCGCGAAAAGGGCGGCGACCACGGTGACCTGCTGTCGATGTTGTTGCTGGCCAAGGACGACGAGACCGGCGAGGAGATGACCGACCGTCAGGTGGAGGACGAGGTCATCACGATCCTCACCACCGGTGCCGAGACCACGGCCGTCGCGCTGGCGTGGTTCTTCCACGAAATCGGCGCACAGCCGCAGATCGAGCGCCGGTTCCACGCCGAGATCGACGAGGTGCTGGCCGGTGGTCCCGCGCGGTTCGAGCACCTGCCGCGACTGGTCTACACCCAGCGGATCATCAGCGAGGTCGTCCGCCGCACGCCGCCGGTGATCCTGATGCGGCGGGCACGGGAGGACGTCGAACTCGGCGGGGTGCGGATTCCCGCCGGTACCGAGGTCGCGGTCAGCCAGCACACGCTGCACCGCGATCCACGCTGGTTCCCCGATCCCGGGCGATTCGACCCGGATCGCTGGGAGCCGGAGCGGGCAGCCGCGCTGCCGAAGGGCGCGTTCATCCCGTTCGGCGCCGGCGCCCGGCTGTGCCCCGGCCATCAGTTCGCGCCGACGGAGATCGCCTTGGTGGCGGCGACGATCGGTGCGAAGTGGCGGCTGGTGCCGGTACCGGGGGTGCAGGTCTTTCCCAAGATCAAAGCGACGATGCAGCCGAACCGGTTGCCGATGACCGCGGTGCGGCGAAATCCGGGCTGACGGTACGTGTTCGATTACCGGGTGTAGGGTTCATCCTCCTTCCGCGCGTTCCGATTCCGGAGAGGGTTCTGTGCGAATGCCGTACAAACTGGCCACGGCGATGGCTGTCTGCTGCGTACTGCTCGGTGGTTTCCTGGTCGCCGCGCCCGCCGAGGCCGTCGACGTCCGCTGTTCCGACCTGGACCTGCCGGTCACCGGTCCGCTCGGCGAACAAGCCACCGTGCACGGCCGGTTCTGCCTGCCGGAGGGCCCGGCGCCCAAGGCCGTCCAGTTGCTGGTGCACGGCGGCACCTACAACAGCGCCTACTGGGACTTTCCTTACGACCCGGATCGCTACTCGTACCAGCGCGACATGGCCAAGAACGGCTATGCGACCTTCGCCGCGGATCAGCTCGGGTCGGGCGGGAGCAGTAAACCGCTCAGCCTTCCGCTTCTGCTGCCGGTGCTGGCGCGGTCGATGCACGAGGTGATCGGGCATCTGCGGGCAGGCCGGGCCGGCGGGGTGCCGTTCGAAAAGGTCGTGATCGTCGGACATTCGGTCGGCTCCGGCATCGTCGCGGCCGAGGCGTCGACGTATCAGGACGTCGACGGCGTGATCCTCACCGGTATGACGCATCTGCCGTCGGTTCCTGCACTGACCCTCGGCGTGCTTTTCGGGTTGCGGCCCGCGTTCGCCGATGACCAGCTCGGTTCCCTCGGCAGCGATCCGCTGTATTTCACGACGAACCCGGGAGCGCGTACCGGACTGTTCTACGCGACGGAAAACGCCGACCCGGGCGTCATCGCCGCGGATGAGGCCACCAAGGACCAGGTATCGGTACCGGGAATGGGAACCGTCGCCGTGTTCGGCATCGTACTGCCCGCGACCAAGGCGATCCGGGTACCCGTTTTCCAGGCGGTCGGCGAGAAGGACATCCTGTTCTGTGGCGTCTTCGCGCTTCGGAACTGTTCAAGCGGGCAGACGTTGCGGCCGTCGGAAGCGCCGTATTACCGGCCTGAAGCCGACCTCTCCACGTATGTTCTGCCCGGTGCCGGACATTCGCTGGCATTGCATCGCAACGCGTCCGCCTATCGGGATGCCACCCGCGTATGGCTCCGGGATAAGGTGGGAGTTGCAGTACCATAGGGTTACCACCCGATTGGGTGACCGATAAACCGTAAGTATGCCCCGAGAATCGTGGGGGATGCTCCTCCACCACGAAATGCGAAAACGACCCCAGGACCGGCAGACGTGACTGCCCCATTTCCCGGCGACGCCGAGTACTCCGCGTCGCCGAACGCCCCGAAGAGAACCGCCTCCTCCGCTTCGCCCAAGAAGAAGAATGCCGCACCGACGAGGGCCACTCTCGCTCGCAAGTGGGCTTACCTTGTCACGAGTACGGCGTATCTTCCGTATACCCACGCCCAAGTCGAGGAGCATTTCGCCGCGCTGCTGGACGACGTGTTCGCGGCGGTGCTGAGTGACGACACCGAGTCCGCGCAGGCCACCGAGGTCGGCGCGCGGCTCGTCGCGCTCAGGTGCGTCGGGCCGGACAGTCTGCGTCGCACGATGGAGGTACTCGGTAAGGGGCTTTTGCACGAGCCGGAGTTGCAGAACGTGAAGTCGCTTCCCGAACGGGTGTTGCAGGTGCTCGGCGCGCTCGCGTCCGGTTACGGCGAGGCTTTGCGTGAGAGCATCCAGACGCAGCAAGAAGATCTGAGCCGTACGCTGGTCACCCTCGAACGCGAGACGCGGCGCGAGCTGGTACTCACGCAGGCGCGTTTCGAGCAGCTGTTCGCCGGTTCCGCGACCGGGGTGGCCGTCACCAGGGTCGACGGCCGCATCCAGCGCGTGAACCCGGCGCTGGCGGAGCTGCTGAACCGGCCGGTCGCCGACCTGGTCGGGCTCAACCTCTACGACCTGGTCCACCTCGAAGACGCCGACGGCCTGCGCGAGAGCTACCGGAAGCTGCTCGAAGGCGAGAGCCAGCGGCTCGAACTGTCGCGAAGACTCGTCGGTGAAGACGGCGACACGATGTGGGCCGCCTTCACCGGCGCCGTTATCCGTGATCCGGCCGGTGCGGCGCAGCAGTTGATCACGCTGGTCGACGGCGATACCGACGTGGCACTGCTCCAGCGGCAGCTGAGCCGCCAGGCACTGCACGACCCGTTGACCGGCCTCCCGAACCGGCAGTTCTTCAGAACCCGCCTGGAGCGGGCACTACGGCACGCGGACCCGGCGTTCGGCGTCACCGTCTACCACCTCGACCTCGACGGGTTCTCCCTGATCGCGGGCGGGCTCGGCCAGAAACCGAGTGACGACCTGCTGAAGAACGTCGCCGCGAAGCTGCGGGCCGTGGTGGGCGGGGAGGAGGCGCTCGTCGCCCGGATCGGCGGTGACGAGTTCGGCATCCTCATCCAGAACACCGCCACCAGCCCGGATGTGGCCACCGTCATCGGCATGATCAACCAGGAGCTGTCCGAACCGGTCTACCTGGAAGGCGGGAGCGGTGTGGCGGTCTCCGCGTGTGTCGGGGTGGTGCACCGGCCGCCGAGAGACATCGAGCCGACCGAACTGCTGCGCGTCTCCGGTATGACGCTGCGCCGGGCGCAGGCCAACGGCTACCGGCAGTGGGCGCTGTCCGATTCCACGCTCGACACCAGGGAACGGCACGAGTTCGGCCTTGCCGTGTCGATGGCGGGTGCCTGGGAGACCGGCGAGGTCGAGATCGGCTTCCGGCCGCTGACGTGGCTGGCGGACAGCACGCCCGCGGGTATCGAGGCGCGACTCGGATGGAACCATCCCCGCCACGGCCGGATCGGGCACGACACCTGCGTGCGGTTCGCCGACGAGACCGGCCTCATCGTCCCGCTCGGTGAATGGCTCATCCGCACCGCGTGCGAGGAGGCGGACGACCGGCTCCCGATGGTCGTGGGACTGACTCCGCATCAGGCCGCGGATCCGGATCTCGTCGGGATGATGCGGCGTGTGCTCGCCGAAACGGAGCTGGGGCCATCACGGCTGAGACTGGGCTTCCCGGCGGGCGCCGTGCTCGACGAACTCGGGGAGACGGTCGACAACCTGCATCTTCTCGCCGAGATCGGGGTGGACGCCGAACTACGGGACTTCGGCGCGGCCAGCGATGTCGTCTGCCTCGTGGACGTGCCGGTGAAGACGGTCCGGATCGCGCCGCGCCTTGCGGAGCGGCGGACGGAACCACTGGCCGCACGCTCACTGCGGAACCTCATCGAGATCGCGAACACAGCGGGCGCGATGGTGATCGCCGAGGGGATCGACAGCGCGGGCGACGCCGGCTGGTGGCAGGCCGCCGGTGCCGACATCGGGACCGGCAGGTACTTCGGTTAGCTCGTGTCTGGCGCACGGGCGGATTGGGCAGCATCCCAAGTCCCGCACCGCACGTCGGAGGCATGCATATGCGGGTAGGCCCGAGGCGTGGACGGCTGGCAGCAGGCGTGGATCCTGCCCGCCGGCTCCGGCGGTGTCGTCCAGCTCGAATTCGGCCCGGACTGGAAGTACCGCTCCGGCCTGCTGATCGGTGCCATCGCGATCCTCGCCGTCCTGGCCGGTGTCCTGTGGCCGTCGCGTCGCAGGCGGGTTTCCGTCGAAGCGGGTTCAGGGGCGGTGGTTCCGGTGGTACTGATCGGACCTTTGGCTGTATTGGGCGGAATGCTGCCGCGGCGATGGTGACGATGTGCGTGCCCTGGTTCAAGGGACTGGAGTCACCTGACGTGGACGTCAGGCCTGGGTCTTAGCCGCGCGCTGTCCAGTGCGGCCCGGAGTTCGGCCGCGACCTTGTCCGGCTCGGAGCGCAGACGCGACGGGAGGGTCTGGAGAACGACGATCCCGGCGGCGGCGTACCGGGCGTTGCGGACGAGCGTGTCACGGAAGCCCTCGTCGCCCGCGTGGTAGCCGAGGGAATCGACTTCCCAGGCGAACGCGAGTTCGTCGCACCAGCCGTCCGGTTTGGCGATGTAGTGGCCTTCGGTATCGAAAGTGTTGACGTTCCACTGGAAATCGGGGAGGTCGGATCGTTGCCAGAGCCGCCAGGCATCGGCCTCGGCGACTGAGCGCGCGCCGCCGAGGATCGGCAGGAGCGCACTTCTTGCGCCACTTCCCCGGCGAGCTTCGTCGAGTTCGTCGGCGAGCATCAACGGCAGGCAGAAACCCCGCTGGACCGCCTCGGCCATCATCGCCGTGACGGCGTCCTGGCGAGGTGTCCTGCGTGCCGCGTCGAGCACGGCTCGGGGCACCGGCGCTGCCGGGACGCCGGACCTTATACGTGGTCTTGGCATACGGCGTGACCGTTCGATGTGGACGAAACCGCTGTCGGCGACCGACCGTTCCGCCGGGACGAGGAGATGGACCTCGTCGGTCTTGGGAAGATTGCGCAGGCCGTAGCGCTCCAAAGCACGTACGCCGGTCAGGATCGAGCCTTTTCCGGCATGGAGGAGGGGCGGCCTGTACCTTCTGTTCTTCGGTCGGCTCACCGTTTCCGAGCAGGACGACACCGGGCAGCAGCAGTCGCCACGTCCCTCCGGGGTGGCAGCGTCGCCAGATCGTGGCGCGCGGTACGCCGATACCTTCGAGTTGCTTGACGGCCATCACCGCTTGATCACCGGTTCTGGTTCCAGTGAACAGCGGATGGCGGGCCCACTGTCCTCTTCGCACGGGGACAGCTTGCTGGCGGGCACCGACAGAATGGGGTGCTTGGTGTTCGTGACTGGACCTTTCGGGCACTGGCTGTTGGTGACTGGGCCTTTCGTGCGGGACTGTGTGGATTCAGGCGCGTTGGGTGAGCCGGAATCCACACGGTCCCCGGCAACCGACGACCCGTGGCCCCGGGAAGGCTGGGGTTGGGGCGATTCCGTGCGGCCCGGTCTCGGGCACACTCCTGGACCTCGCGAGATCATCGACGCGGACATGGCGCCGGAGCGGCACCCCTGACAACGGCGATCGTGAGCGAGCCTCTGAGCCCGCTACTGGTCTCGATGGTTGAATGACAAGGTTGTCGTCTCCCGTCCTGATCGTTTCCGAAGTGAGGCAAGTCACCGTGTCCAACCCGCTGATCGCGCCCACCGAGGATTCGACGAAGTGGTTCACCGGCGTTTCGCTGCTGGAGAGCGCGGACGGGCTGAAGTCGGCGATCGAGTCCGGGGACTGGGCGAGTGTCGCGATGGGCGCGGTCGGGACAGCGCTGGACGCGCTGTCGATGGCGCTGGACCCGTTCGGGGCGATCCTGGCGGCCGGGGTGGCCTGGCTGATGGAGCACGTCGGGCCGCTCAAGGAGGCCTTGGACGCGCTGGCGGGCAACGCGGACGAGATCCAGGCGCAGTCGCAGACCTGGGCGAACGTGGCCAAGGAACTGGGCGAGGTCAGCGAGGAGCTGACGGCCGCGGTCAAGAAGGACCTGGCGGAGTGGAAGGGCGAAGCCGCCGACGCCTACCGCAAGCAGACGACCGACACCGCCACGGTGATCCAGTCGGCGCAGAAAGGCTCCGAAGGCGCCTCGTCGGGGGTGAAGACCGCCGGTGAAGTCGTCGCCGCGGTGCGGGCACTGGTGCGCGACATCATCGCCGAACTCATCGGGCACCTGATCTCATGGGCGTTGCAGGTGGTGTTCACCCTCGGGATCGGGCTGACCTGGGTGGTGCCGCAGGTGGTGGCGGCGGTGGCGAAGACGGCGTCGAAGATCGCCAACCTCACCACGAAACTGATCAAAGCGCTCAAAGCGCTGGTCCCGTTGCTGAAGAAGGCCGGTGACCTGTTCGCCGACGCCGCGAAGGCGTTGAAGAACATCAAGGGCGGCAAGGTCAAGCCGGCGGGCAAGCCGAAAGACCTGGACACGAAGCCGAAGGGCCCGCCGCCCAAGGACGGGGACGGGGACGGCTCCACCACGCCCTCGGGTGACCATTCGACGCCGAAGGGCGACCCGCCGCCCAAAACGCCCGGCGAGCAGCCCCCGCCGCCGAAGAACGACCCGCCCGGTGACACGACGCGTGGTCCCGACGGGCCACCGAAGAACGACTCGACCACGACTTCCGGCGCGAAGGGCGGCGGTGGCGGTGGCAAACGGGACCCGAAGGAGACCAAGGAACCGGGCTGCAAGGACGGCAGCGGCGACCCGATCGACGTCCAGAGCGGCGACGTCCTGGTCACCGAGAGCGATCTGGTCGTGCCGGGGCCGCTCGGGCAGCTCGTCGTCCGCAACCACGTTTCGTCCTACCGGGGCGGGCGCTGGTTCGGGGCCTCATGGACGTCGCTGGTGGACGAACGGCTGATCATCGCGAACGGGACCGTCACCTACTACGCCTCCGACGCGATGATCCTGAGGTTCCCGGTCCCCGCGCCGGGGGCGGAGGCCGTGGCACTGCACGGCCCGCCGCGCCGGCTGCGCGGCGAAGGTGCCGTGTACTTCCTGTCGGATCCCGGGCGCGGCACCGAACGCCGGTTCGCCCCGGCGGGCGGGGACCCGAATCTGTTCCTGCTCAAGGACATCCGCGCCGAAAACGGGTCATACGTCGAGCTGGACCGCGATGAGCACGACGCGCCTTCCGTGCTCACGCATTCCGGTGGCGCCCGGATCGCCTTCGACGTCGCCGACGGCCGGATCCGCGCGATCCGCGCGTTGTCCGAAGCCGCCGAAGTGCTCGTCGCGCGGTACGACTACGACACGCACGGGCATCTCAGCGTCCGCACCAACTCCTCGCCCCGCCCGGCGCGTTACAGCCACGACGCCGAGGGGCGGCTCACCGGCTGGACCGACCATATCGGCGCCTGGTACCGCTACGTCTACGACGAGAGCGGCCGCTGTGTGCGGGGCATCGGCGACCAGGGTTACCTCGACACCGCGCTCAGCTTCGGCGAGCGGAGCACCACCGTCACCGACTCCTTCGGACGGCGCTCGGTGTACGAGTTCGACGAGAACGGGAACATCGCGGCACTGACCGACAGGCTCGGCGGCGTGACCCGCAGCGAGTACGGTCCGCGCGACGAACTGCTCTCCCGCACCGATCCCCTCGGCAGGCGGACCGAGTTCGAGCACGACGCGGACTGGCGGCTCCTTTCGGTGCTCCGCCCGGACGGGTCCCGGGTACTGATCACGGAATGGACCCACACCGAGCTGGTGATCGAGGTGGCCGACGGCGAGCAGGTGTTCCGGCGCCGCTACACGGCCCCGAACGTGCCGGATCCCTACACCGACCCGCTCGGCGTGACCGAGGACCAGCACCTCGAGGACACGGACGGCGAGGAGCCCGCCCCGGACGGCCCCGGGCCCCGCATCGAGGTCGACCTGTTCGGACGGCCGCGTGCGATCGAAGGGGCGGGCGGCCGGACCGCGTACGCGTGGACGGTCGAAGGCTCCCTGCGGGAAGTCGTCGCCCCCAACGGGATCCGGCAGCAGTGGACGTTCGACGGCGAGAACGAGGAAACCTCCCACACCGACGAACTCGGCCGGGTGACCCGCACCGAGAACGGCCCGATGGACACGATCACCGCCACGATCGACACCGCCGGGACCCGCACCACCTGGCGCTACGACACCGAGCTGCGGCTCGTCGCCGTGACCAATCCCGCCGGGCAGACCTGGCACTACACCTACGACGCCGAAGGACGGCTGCTCACCCAGCAGGATTTCGCCGGCCGGGTCACGCGGTGCGAATACGACGCCGTGGGACGGCGGGTCCGGCTCACCGGTCCGGCCGGGGAAACCGTGGAGTGGCGGTACGACCCGCTGGGTAACCCGATCGAGCGGATCAGCCCGGCGGGTACCGAGACCTACCGTTACGACCCGGTCGGTCGCCTCGTGCGTGCCACCGGCCCGGACGGGTTCCTCGAGCTGGCACATGACGACGCGGGCCGGGTCACGCTCCAGACCACCGCGGCCGGGTCCACCGTCTACGGCTACGGCGACGGTGCGAAGACCAGGCGTACTCCGTCCGGAGTGGACGTCCAATGGGGACAGACCAGGGACGGCGCGGAAACACTGCGGATCGCGGACACCGAGCTGATCCTGCGCCAGGACGCGGACGGCCGCACGGTCGACCTCTCCGCCGGGCCGAATCCGGTGCTGCGACAGGAGTTCGACCCGGCGGGCAGGCTCGTCGCGCAGCACACGCCGGCCGGGGTCAAGCGCTACCACCGGCGCCCGGACGGCAGCATCGCCGCCCGGGAGGATCCGGCGGGCGGAGTGCGGTACGAGTTCGACAACGCGGGCCGCGTCACCGCCGCGCTTCATCACGGCACCGCCGAGCGCTACGCCTACGACGTGCTCGGCAATCTGGCCTCGTCCTCGCCGGGGACCGGACCCGAGTCCGGGCCGCGTCAGTACGTCGATGGCGTGCTTCTCGCGGCGGGCGCGGTGCGTTACGCCCATGACGCGCAGGGCAGGCTGGTCCGGCGGACCCTGCCCGCTCCGGACGGGACCGAGCTGACCTGGGTGTTCGGCTGGGACGCGCACGACCATCTGGTCGCCGTGCGCACCCCGGACGGCACCCGGTGGCGGTACCGCTACGACGCGCTGGACCGGCGCGTGGCCAAGGAACGGTTCGACCCCGCGGGTGTGGTCGTCGAACGGGTCGACTTCGAGTGGGACGGCAACAGTCTCGTCGAAGCCCGGCACAGCTTCGGTGGCGCGCTGGTGGAGACCCTGACCTGGATCCACCATCCGGACGAGGATCGGGTGGTGGCGCAGGCACGCACCCTGCCCGACGGCCGCACCGAGGTCTTCGCGGTGATCACCGACGAGATCGGCACCCCGACCGAACTGGTCAGCCCGGCCACCGGCACGGCCGGCCCGATCCGGACGAGCGTCTGGGGGCTCACCGTGCCCGGCGCCCGGCCGGAGACGCCGCTGCGGTTCCCCGGCCAATACCACGACCCGGAAACCGGCCTGTACTACAACGTCTTCCGCTACTACGACCCGGCCAACGCCCGGTACATCTCGCCGGACCCGCTCGGCCTGACCCCGGCGCCGAATCCGGAGACCTACGTCGGAGACCCGTTCCTCGAAGCCGACCCGCTCGGGCTGACCAGGAACTCGGGCAAGGCACCCGCCAGCTACGCCGACGACCCGTACGCCTACCTCGACGACGACGCCACCTTCAACGCCCCGGCCCCGTGCGCGGGCGCCAAGCGGAAGCCGGCGAACCAGAACCCGAACCTGGGGAACGCGGGCAACGGCACGGGTTCCGCCAAGAAACCCAACTTGAGCAGGTGGGAGCCCCCGCTCACCGGCAAGGACAACAAACCGCACGGGAACTCCGACCGGCCGGTCATGGAGGGCGGCGGCAAGGAGGGCAAGGGGACACTCGACGGATCCGGGAAGGGCGAGTACCCCGGCGGGACAGAGCCCGCGGGCAACCACCTCACCGACTCCGACGCGCTCAACCGCAAGGGACACGCGAACTACGACCCGCGGCTGCGGGCCGAGCTCGACAAGCTCCGGTCGGCCGACCCGAACGACAAGATCGGGTACAAGCCCGACCATCCCAACGGCTACTTCATCAAGGGGCACCTGCAGAACCAGAAGCTCGGCGGCTCCGGCACCGCGGACAACATGACCATCCTGTCCCGCAAGGCGAACGCGCAGATGTCGGGCAACTTCGAAGGGAAGCTCAAGGAAGCCGACATCAAGATCAACCAGGTGAAGGAATCCGTCGGCAAGATGCGGGACGCGGAGTTGGAGCGCAAGCTCCGGGATCTGGGCATCAACAAGACCCCGGCGGAATTCCGCCAAGAGACCCAGGGTTTGAAGGTGGACTATTCGGTCACCGCCAGCGACAACGTCAAGTGGAAGGACGCGGTCAACCCGGAAGAGCGCGGTATCCGGGACCACGTCGTCCTCAACGCCGAATACAAGGGCCTCACCCCCGACCTGCAGGCGTTCATGGACTTCCGGATGAAGCCCGGCTTCCTGACGGACTTCCCGCCGGTGGGAACGAAGATGGACACGATCAGCGGCAAGTTCGATCCGCCGCTGAGGTGATTACCTCGAGTCGGCCGGCCGGACCGCTTCCAGCGCGACGTACTCGTCCTCCGGCCGTTTTTTATCACGATGCGACGAAAGGCCGGTTTCGGGTGGTGAGCGTGTCTGACAACCAGGCCGTTTTCCCGCCCCGGTCCGAAGTGGACGGTGCTAGACCGGGACGAGCTCCGGTGCGGCGGGTTTTCCGGTGTCCGGGACATCGGCCGTGTACCGGGCGTTCCGTTCGGTGAGCAGGAAACGAAGTCGCGCCAAAGCCCGGAACTGGGCCACGCGGACCGCGCCGGCGCTCGGCAGCCCGAGCCGCTCGGCCGTCTCCTCCGCCGAAAGGCCGAACACGAACCGGAGCGCGAGCACCTGCCGATGCGGCATCGGCAGCCTGGCCAGCAGCACCCCGGCCTGCATCCGGTGCTCCAGCCGTTCGAGGTCGTCAGGGTCGGGGCGAGCCCAGCCGGTCAGGCCGTCGGCGATCTCCGGGACGCAGGCGACCGGTTCGCGCGAGCGGCGCCGGTGGAGATCGGCGATCTTGTGCCCGGCGATCCCGAAGACGAACGCGAGGAACCGATCCGGGCGGTACCGGTAGCGGGGCAACGCGATCAAGACCGCCTGCAGCACCTCCTGCGCACAGTCCTGTGCGTCGCAAGCACCCGTTCCGCCGCGGCCGACCCTGCCCGCGCAGTAACGGAACACGTGTGGTGAAAGGAAACGGGCCAGTTCCCGGACCGCATCCGGATCACCGGCGACGGCCGCTCGGACCAGCCTGCTGTCCGGGTTGGGCAACCGCCCCGCCGTCGCGGCGGCGCGGGAGTCCGCGGGGACCGTCGATGGCGCTACCTCGTCCAAGTCGGCACTCCTCGATTCGGGGGCTGGCCGCGTTTGTGCGCCCGTCATCGGGGACTTGGACTTCGTGCGCGGTTATCCAGCTTGCCGTGTCGCGCAAGGGCTGTCCACACGTCCGGCGGGAAGTCATCCGAACCGCGCAATGTCTACTGTGGACGATCGGGGGGTGGATCCCTTCAAGCAGGAGAGCACCGGGGGATAGGAGGTGTCGTCGGTCCGGAGGAGGTCGGTGGTCCAGACGAGGCAATGCGCGAGTACCCGGATCCGCTGGGCGAGATCGGTGTTCTCGCAGGCCTCGTCGATCCCGTCGGCGCAAGCGGCCCGGTCGTCGCGGATATTGGCCGCGATCGCGCGGGCGATCGCCCGCACGCCGGGATCGAGCCGGTCCGGCGGCACGGTCGCGCCCGCGGGGTCCCGCAGCCGCAGCCGGAACGGCTCCTGGATGTTCAGCGAGCGACGGCGGTCCTTCGTCGCCAGCGAAAACGTGTCGACCAGCCGTTCGACGATGTCGCCGAACGCCGGTTCGCAATGGGGAGAGGAAGCGGTGGACACCAGGGCGGTGGCGAGCCGGTCGGCTTCACCGGACCTGGTGAGGGACAACAGATCGCGGGCAACGGTGGTTGCCGGTCGTCTGCTGGATTTCATGTCGGGCCCCTCGTCGGTGATGCTGGAAGTCCGAATCCCCGCCTACCCCCGGATGGCGCCGGCTAAACACGAATGCCTGTCAGGTTGCGGCGGGTGGGGGTACGGATTGCGCCACCCGGCCCATGCCGATGGACGCGTCAGCGCGTGAGCAGGTCCCGCAGCGCTTTCACCACCTCGGATGGCGACTCTTCGGCCATGAAGTGCCCCGACGTGACCGTCCGGTGGTTTAGGTCCGTCGCCCACGCCTCCCAGAGCGCGACGGCGTCGTAGCCGAGTGCCGCGCCCCAGTCCTGCTGGAGGACGGTCAGCGGCATGGCGAGCCGGTTGCCCGCGGCGCGGTCCGCCGCGTCGTGCTCGACGTCGATACCGGCGGACGCGCGGTAGTCGGCGACGATCGACGTCACCGCGTTCCGCGACGCCTCCAGGTACGCCGCCCGGACGTCGGCGGGGATCGCGTCACCCCGCTGGATCCAGGCGTCGAGGAAGTGGCCGAAGAACGCGTCGGGTGCGGCGCCGATCAGCTGTTCCGGCAGGCCGGGCGGCTGCGCCATCAGGTAGAGGTGGAAGCCCACGGCCGCGCTGGCGCCGTGCAGTACGTCCCACATGTCCAGTGTCGGCAGCACGTCGAGGATCGCGAGCTGGCTCACCGCGTCCGGGTGGTCGAGTCCGGCCCGCAGCGCGACCAGCGCGCCGCGGTCGTGTCCGGCGAGGGCGAACCGGTCGTGGCCGAAGGCTTTCGCGACGGCGACGACGTCGGCCGCCATCGAACGCTTCGAGTACGTCGAGCCGGTGTCCGCAGGCTTGTCGCTCGCACCGTATCCCCGCAGGTCAGGGCAGAGTACGGTGTGGTCGGCCGCCAGATCCGCCGCTACGTGCCGCCACATGAGGTGCGTCTCGGGGAAGCCGTGCAGCAGCACGATCGGGCTGCCGGTCCCGCCGACGGCCACGTTCAGTGCCACGCCGTCCGCCACGGGGACGCGCTGGTAGTCGAATCCGGTGATGCGCATGAGTGCCTTTCCGCTCGTTTCGAGGTCGTCACCAGCGTTCCCGGCCCGAATCAGCGCCCGGTCAGCGCCTGCTGAGCGGGCCGGGCACGATGATCGCTGTCAGTCGGTCCAGGAGGTGGCGATGCGGTTCGGGGTGCTCGGCCCGCTCGTGGCCGGGGACGAACGCGGCGACGTCGCGCTCAAGGGCCCGCGGCACCGCGCGGTGCTGGCGAGGCTGCTGATCGCCCGTGGCCGCGTCGTGCCGGTGGAATGCCTGGTCGACGACCTCTGGGAGCGGCCACCCGAGGGAGCGGTCGGCGCCGTCCAGACCTTCGTGGGTGCCTTGCGCCGGGCGCTGGAGCCGGACCGCGCGCCCCGCGAACCCGCGCGGCTGCTCGTCACGGTCGCCCGCGGCTACGCCTTGCGCGCGGACTCCGTCGACGCCTGGGACTTCGAGGACGCTGTCACCGCATGCCGGGCGCTGATCGACACCCATCGGCCGGATACCGCACTGTCGCAAGTGGACGAAGCGCTCGCTCTGTGGCGTGGGCCCGCGTATGCCGAATTCGCCGAGGAGGGCTGGGCGCGTGGCGAAGTCGTCCGGTTGAAGGAACTTCGTCTGCTCGCACGGGAACTCCGTGCCGAGGCGCTCCTTGCCTTGGGCCGGGCGGCCGAGGCGGTGCCCGGCCTGGCACCCCAGGTGCGTGAGTATCCGTTGCGCGAGAACGGTTCCCGGCTGCTGGCACTCGCGCTCTATCGCTCCGGCCGTCAGGGTGACGCGCTGGCCGTGCTCAGCACCGCACGGCGGACGCTGGCCGACGAACTCGGTGTCGACCCGGGTGCGGGCCTGCGTGAACTGGAGGCCGGCATCCTCGCGCAGGCACCCCGGCTGGCGCCTTCCGCGCCGAAACCGGCCGCGCGGCCGCTGGTCGGGCGCGACGTGGAACTGGCAACGCTGGAGGAAGCCGCGACCCGGTCCGGGCTGGTGCTGATCTCGGGCGATCCCGGCGTGGGGAAGACCGCGCTCGCGGAGGCGTGCACCGCCCGGCTCGCCGCACGCGGCTGGACCACGGCCTGGGGGAACAACCCCGACGACGAGGGCCTGCCGCCCGCCTGGGCATGGAGCCGGATCCTGACCACGCTGGCGGACGCCGGATACGGCCCCGCGCCCACCGAGGACCAGGCGACGGCTCGGTGGCGATGGCATCAGGCCGTCACGTCCTACCTGGTCGCCGCCACGCCGCTCCTGCTGGTACTCGACGATCTTCAGTGGGCGGGGGAGGAGACGCTGGCGTTGCTGACGTCGGTACTCGCCGAGCCGGTCGGCGGGCCGATCCTGATCGTCGCGACCTACCGGGCCACCGACCTTCCCCTGCCACTGGCCGGTTTCCTCGGCCGGGCCGCACGCGGCGAACCGGTGCGGATTTACCTCGGCGGACTGGCACCGGCCGAAGTCGCGGCACTGGTCCACGCGACGACCGGCGAGGACGTCGACCAGCGGACCGCCGCGGTGATCCACCGCCGCAGCGGCGGGAATGCCTTCTTCGTCCGGGAACTCGCCCGTCTGCTGGCCGCCGAGGGCGCCGCCGCACTGGACGCGGTGCCACCGGGCGTCCGCGACGTCGTCCGCCACCGGGTCCATGGCCTGCCGGAGGCCGCCCGGGACGTGGTGCGGCGGGCAGCGGTGATCGGCACCGACGTCGAGCTGGAGTTACTGGAAGCCGTCGCCGGGGAAGCCGCGCTGGACGCGGTCGAAATCGCCGCCCGGCATGGTTTCCTGACCGAACCCGCGCCCCGCCGCTTCCGGTTCGCGCACGCTCTCGTGCGGGACACGCTCTACCACGACCTTTCCCGCTCCCGCCGGGCCCGCGAACACGGCAAGATCGCCGAAGCGCTGGAAAGCCTGCGTCCGGACGACATCGACGCCTTGGCGCACCATTTCGTGCTCTCCGAAGCACACGCCGACCGTGCCGCGCATTACGCGCGTGCCGCCGCCGAACAAGCCGAAAGTCGTTTCGCCGCAAGCGAAGCCGCTCGGCTCTGGGAGGCCGCGCTCACCGCATACGACCGGTCCGGAGCGGACGGCGTCGAAACGCGGCTGGAGCTGATCATGGGCAAGGCACGCGCGTCGGCCGTGTCGGGTGGCCTCGGCCAGGCCCGGCTGCACCGGGCCGAAGCGCTGGAACTGGCCGAAAAGCAGGCCGATCCCGTCCTGACCGCGCGGGTGATCGGTGCCTTCGACGTCCCCGCGCTCTGGACCGAGAGCGACGACCCCGCGCTCGCCACCCGGATCGCGGACGCCGTCGAACGGACCCTCACCGCGTTGCCGGCCGATCGGGTGGCCGAACGATGCCGGTTGCTGGCCACACTCGCGGTCGAACTGCGGAACGCGGGCGGGGAACGCGCCAGGGAAGCGTCGCGGGAAGCCGAAGCACTCGCGCGACGGCTCGGCGACCCGGCGTTGCTGGCGTTCGCGCTCAACGCCCGGTTCCTGCAGTCCTTCGAGCGCGCCGGACTGGCGCCGCTACGGGCCGAAATCGGTGCGGAACTCGTCGATCTGGCCGCACGCCATGGGTTGGTGACCTTCGAGATCCTCGGGCATCTGGTGCTCATGCAGGCGAAGAGCGCTCTCGCGGACTTCGCCGCCGCGGATCGGCACGCCGCGTCGGCGGACGAACTCGGCGACGAACACGGCAATCCGCTCGTCGGCGTGTTCACCCGGTGGTATCGCGCGACGCGCACCGCGATGACCGGCGCCGGCGGGGAGGCCGCCTACCGCACCGCGGCGGCCGGGCTCGCCGGGACCGCGATGTCCGGAGTGGACAACGGGATCCTCGCGCTCGCCCTGTGCTGCGACCGGATCCAGCGTGGGCTGCCGCCGGAAGCGATACCGCTGATCGAGGACCCGCCCCGCGACCTGCTGTACGAAGCCCGGACCTGCCTGCGTGCCGTCGTCGCGATCGACCTCGGTGACCGGGCGACGATGGAACGCCTCTACGCCGAACTCCTGCCCGCCGCCGGTGAGATCGCCGGGGCAGGCAGCGGGATGCTCACCCTCCGGCCGGTCGCGCACCACCTCGGCGACCTGGCCGCCGCCCTCGGCCGTCACGAGGAGGCCGCCGGGCACTACCGGCAGGCGTACGCCATCGCCGTCAAGGCGGGTTCGCCGCACTGGACGGCAGCCGCCCTCGAAGCACTGGGCTAGGGCGTGTCTGGCAAATCTGTTCGATGGGGACCGCCTGGGCGCGAACCCCATCGAACAGATTTGCCAGACACGCCCTAGCCGCTCACTGCTCCCGCATGGCGCGGCGAATCTCGGCCAGCTTGTCCTTCGCGGCCTTGTCCCGGTCGGCGATCTTCTTGTCCAGGGAGGCCACGTCCTCCTTGCCACCGATCCCGGCGAGCTCGGTCGAGCCCAGCGACGTCGTGTACCGCTGCTCGATCCGGTCGCGCACGTGATCGAACGAGGGCACCCCGGATTCGCTGTAGTCCGGGTCCGGGACCTCGACGGGGGCCGAAGGGGCCTCCTCGACGATCTCGGCGTCGATCACCGCCGGGTTCTTTTCCGGACTGTTCTCGCTCAACGTCTGCTCCGTCCTTCGTGCTCCCTTCGACCATAGCCTCGACGAGCGGCCTAGGGCGTGTCTGGCGAATCTGTTCGTCGGGGTTCGTGATCGAGCGGCGGGGCGGGCACCTGGCCGACGTAGTCCATGGGCTCAGCGTGGTCGCCAAGGCACGGCTTCGGTCATCAATCCGAGCATTCCCGAGACCAGGCGCATCTGGTCGACCGTGCGGATGTCGGCCTCCACCAGCCGCGGCGAGCAGACCACGACGGCCAAAGCCTGCGCCCGCGAGAGCGCCACGTTCAGGCGGTTGCGGGAGAGCAGGAAGTCCAGCCCACGGGGCAGATCGATCGCCGACGACGAGGTCATCGTGGTGATCACCACCGGCGCCTCCTGTCCCTGGAACCGGTCGACCGTGCCCACCCGGACGCCGGGATACCCGGCCTGGTCCAGTGCACGCGCGACGACGCGGGCCTGCAGGTTGTACGGCGCGACGACCAGGATGTCCTCGTCGGCGAGCGGCCGGGGCTCGCCGTGGTCGGTCCAGGCGCGGCCGTGGAGCTCGCCGACCAGGGCAGTGACGGCGTCCGCCTCCTCGACGGACCGTGTCGTGTTGCCGTGGTGGTCGACCTCGGCGAGGTACAGGCCCGCCTCGACACCGTCGATCGCGCGCTCGGCCGCCGACGGATGCGAGTGCAGGCGCCCCGCGTAGGACAGCCGCGAAACCGGCGTGCAGACGGCCGGGTGCATCCGGCGGGTTTCGTCGAGGAAGTAGCCGAGTTCGGCCGGGATGATGTCGGCCTCGCCGATCAGATGCCCGAGCGCGGAGGCCTCGGCGCCGGCGGGATGCGTGCCCTGTACGACCTGCGGCAACTGCTGTGGATCGCCCAGCAACAGGAGGTTCTTGGCGCACATCGACACCGCGAGCGCGTCGGCGAGGGCGAACTGGCCTGCTTCGTCGATGATCAGCAGGTCGAACGGCTCTTCGCGGATCGCGGCGTTCGCGAACGTCCACGCGGTACCGCCGACCAGATGTCCGGTGTCGTGCTCCTCACGCCATTTCACCAGCGCGGGGTTGGTCTTCGGCTGCTCCCAGGGCGCTGCCGGATCCGGCGTCCGCTTGGCCCGTTTCGCGCACGGCAGATCCGGCGCGTTCTTCAGCGCGGCCGAGAGTACGTTCTCGACAGCCTTGTGACTGGTCGACGTGACCGCGATCGTCTTGCCCGCGCGGACGAGCTTCGCGATCAGCCTGCCCGCGAGGTAGGTCTTGCCCGCGCCCGGCGGTCCCTGGACGGCCAGAGCGGAGCCGTCCAGCTTCTCGACCGCGTCGATCACGGTGTTCACCAGGTCGGCGCCTGGTTCAGGCAGGGTCTGGTCGTCGCGCAGCCGGGGCGTCGTGCGGCGGAGCAGGTCGACGCCGGGGTGAGCGGGAAGCACCGGCAGCGCGTCGACGACGAGCCGGGCGAGGTCCGCGACGGCGTCGTCCTTGGGGGAGGGGCGCACCGGACTGCCGGGCAGGACCGCGACCGGCCGGTCGGCGGTGGTCTCGTCGGGGGCGCTGCTCTCCTCCAGGGTCAGTTCGACGGCGGTGGCGGAGACGACCTTGGCGTCCCGCGCGGCGGCCCCGTAGCGCAGGCGGACGTCGTCGCCGGGCGCGAAGGGATGTGGCCGGTCCGGGTCACAGCGGAGCACCAGCGATCGTTTGGCTTTGCGGACGCGGCCCGAGGGCGGCACCCACTCCCCGGCTTCCAGTGCGATCGGGACGGTGCAGGCGTTGTCGGTCTCCAGATCGCCGAGCGGGGCGGCGAGCTGGCGGAAGTACTCCCACCACGCCGGATTCGTCTCGCGGCGGTGGTAACCGACGGACGCGGCCAGCAGCGCGCGGGCGCGATCCTCGCCGGTGAACTCGGCCGGATCGTCGGGCAGGCCGTCCAGCAGCGGATCGACCAAAGCGGCCAGCCGCGCCGCGCGTTCGGCACGTTTCTGCGCGGCGACGTCCTCTTCGGTCTCGCGCAGCAGAGCGTCCACATCGGACTCTTCCGGTGGCTCCGCGAGCGCGATCCCTTTCTCGGCACGGACTTTGTGCAGGAACTCGAACAACCGCAGCGTCGAGACGCAGTCGTATTCGTTGTAGTCGCTGATCCCGCGCAGCACTTCATCCGCGTGCTCGGTCTCGCCGGAAGCGCTGAGCGTCAGGTATTCCTCGTAGGCCTCGATGCTCGAAACGGCCGTCTTCACCTCGCCGTCGCGGGCCTCGGGCATGTACAGCGGTTCGAGATACTTGATGGAGTACGACCGCTGCGAGACCCGGAGTGCCTTACGCACCACGGCATACAGGTCAACGAGTCCGCCACTGCGCAGCAGGTGGTCGACGGCGTCCTCGCGGGTCCCGTGCACGGCCGCGAGCCGTTTGATCGCGGTGACCTCGTACGGGGCGTAGTGATAGATGTGCGAACCGGGATGTTCCGCGAGCCTTTCGGTGGCGAAGTCGACGAAGTCCTCGAAGGCCCGCTTCTCCTGTGCCCGGTTGTGCGCCCAAAACGGCGTGAACAGCGTGCTTTCCTCAGCCGTGACAGCGCCGAAAAGGTATTCGAGCCCCTCGCCCGCCAGCGCGTACGGATCGCCTTCCATGTCGAAGAAGACGTCGCCGGGCGCGGACGGCGGCAGTGCGGCCAGCGCGTCCGGATCGATGACCTCGTAGGCGATCTCGCCGGTGGCGTCCTGGCGGACCTGAATCGCGGCCTGCGCGCGCAACGTGGTGAACGACGTCACCGAGATGTCGCGCGGCCGGTCTTCCGGCGTGGCCTCGGCGAGCGCGTCGATGGTGCCGAGCCCGGCGGTGACGAATTTGCGCCGCTGGTCCCCGCGCATGCCCGCGACGAGCGAAAGGTCACGGTCGGCCTCGCGGGCGCTCGCGCAGTGCTGGGCGTAGGAGCAGCCGCCGCAAGCGGGGCGTTCGTCGGCCCAGAGCGGAACGGGTAGCGTGGGCGGCCGGTCCCGCAGCCGGGCGCGAAGCCGGTCCACCAGCGGCAGGAAGTCGTCGACGCGGAACGAGCGGGTGGTGTGGTCGCCCAGCAACAGGTGCATTCGAGGTCCGGACGGCCACCCGGCGCGGCGCAGGGCGTCGGCGTACGCGGTCAGCTGGACCACCGCCGCGGGCTTCGCGTGCCTGGCCAGCTTCGTGTCGTAAACCTCGTAGCGGCCTTCGTCGTCCCGCATCAGGAAGTCTGCGCGGCCGGAGAACTCGCCGTCGTGGAAGACGGCCTGGTAGATCACCGGGGCACCGGCGCGCAGGGCTTCTTCGGTGGCCTTCGCCGCGACGACGGGGTCGCGTTCGTCGATCTCGACGACGGCGCTCTTCTCGCCGCGCAGCTTGTCCAGCGTCGCGGCTTCGTGCGCGCGCCCGTGCGTGACCGCCAGCTGATCCGGCCCCGAGCCCGGCCGGGGCGCCCCCGGAAGATCGGCGGCCAGCGCCTGGTTCAGGACGCTGCGGTGCTCGCATTCGAGCAGGTCGGCGAGATCGGACGGGGTGTACATCGCCCGGGAGTCTGACATGGACTCCCGCCCGGACGGGGCCCGGCACGCCGGAGGTCGTTAGATATACCCGGGGGTTCTGCGGGAACGAGGAGTGCGGTGGACGAGCGGGATCGGCTGGCGGAACGGTTCGAAGAGCACCGGACGCGGCTGCGTGCGGTGGCCTACCGGATGCTGGGTTCGGCCAGTGAGGCCGAAGACGCCGTCCAGGACACGTGGTTGCGGCTCAACCGGACCGACGCGGGGGAGATCGAGAACCTCGGCGGCTGGCTGACCACCGTGGTGGCGCGGGTCTGCCTGAACGTGCTCCGCTCCCGCGACCACCGGCGGGAGGAGCCGCTCGACGCCGTGGCCTCCGAGCCCGTCGACTCCTCCGCCGATCCAGCCCGCGATGCCGTTCTCACCGACTCGATCGGACTCGCGATGCTGGTAGTACTGGAAACGCTGGCGCCCGCCGAACGGCTCGCGTTCGTCCTGCACGACATGTTCGCCGTGCCGTTCGACGACATCGCTCCGCTGATCGACCGCACCCCGGCCGCCGCGCGACAACTCGCGAGCCGCGCCCGCCGCCGGGTGCAAGGCCGCTCCGCCGCCACGGAACCGGACCTCGCCCGACGCCGCCAGGTCGTCGACGCCTATCTGGCCGCGGCCAGGGGCGGCGACTTCGAAGCGCTCCTCGAACTACTCCACCCCGACGTCGTCCTGCGCGCAGACAAGGCCGCCGGCCCTTCACCCACGCCGATCTTCCTCCAGGGCGCCGGTGTGGTGGCTCGCGGCGCGGCCGCGGCCTCCGTGCGAGCCCAGATCACGCAACTCGCCCTGGTGAACGGCGGCGTCGGCCTCGTGATGGCCGACGAAGGACGTCCTTCGGTGGTGCTCGCGTTCACGTTCGAGGACGGGAAGATCACCGAGATCGACGTCGTCGCCGACCGGGACCGGTTGCAGGGCCTGGACCTGGCGATGTTGGAAGGGTGAGGGCAGGCGACCGAGGGAACTCGACCTTCACACCTTCCGTAAGTACATGAAGGCCCCCTTCCTGTACCTAGGCGCAAGGAAGGGGGCCTTCCTGTACCTCAGGCGAGCACGGCGCCAGTACTTGAGCCCCGGAACTCGCCTAAGGTGATCGCGGACACACCAGTCGCACCGGGAGGCAGGCATGCCGTTGTTGGCCCAGCTGAGTTCCGCGATCACCACCGGCGCGATCGAGGTCGTCGACCTCACCGCGCCGTTGAGCGCGAGCACGCCGATCCTCCAGTTGCCGGAGCCGTTCGCCAACACGATCCCGTTCGGTCTGGAGGAGATCAGCCGCTACGACGAGCGTGGTCCGCGCTGGTACTGGAACAACATCCACACCGGCGAGCACACCGGCACCCACCTCGACGTCCCGGTGCACTGGGTGTCCGGAAAGGACGGTCACGACGTCTCGCAGGTGCCGCTGCGGACGCTGGTCGCGCCGGCGGTGGTGTTCGACGCGTCGGCCCGTGCGGCCGAGGATCCGGATTTCCTGCTGTCCATCGACGACGTCCGCGAGTGGGAGCGTGAGCACGGGCCGTTGCCCGACGGCGGCTGGTTGCTCTACCGGACGGGCTGGGACGTCCGGTCACACGACCAGGAAGCCTTCCTCAACAACGACGAGAACGGCCCGCATACGCCGGGAGTCTCGGCGGACTGCGCCCGCTGGCTCGCGGAGGAGGCGCCCATCACCGGGTTCGGGGTGGAGACCGTGGGCACCGACGCGGGACAGGCTCCTGCTCTGGAGCCGATGTTCCCGTGCCACGAACTCCTTCTGGGTGCTGGAAAGCACGGCTTGACCCAGCTTCAGAACCTGGCAAGTCTCCCACCCACCGGCGTGTTGCTGGTGGTCAGCCCGCTTCCGATCGTCGGCGGGTCCGGTAGCCCCGCCCGGGTGTACGCGCTGGTCGAACGGGGATGAACGTCGCGGAACTGGTCGGCCGCACCCTCGCCGAACTCGGTGCGGGTGCGGCGTTCGGCGTCGTGGGCAGCGGTAACTTCGAGGCCACCAACGCGTTGCGGGCGGGCGGGGTCCGGTTCGTCGCCGCACGACACGAGGGTGGCGCGGCGAGTATGGCCGACGCGTACGCGCGGATGAGCGGCCGCGTCTCGGTGCTGAGTGTCCATCAGGGCTGCGGCCTGACCAACGCGATCACCGGGATCACCGAAGCCGCGAAGAGCCGCACGCCGATGATCGTGCTGGCCGCGGACACCGCCGCTTCAGCCGTGCTGTCCAACTTTCGCGTCGATCAAGACGCACTGGCCACGGCTGTCGGCGCCGTGCCCGAGCGGATCCACAGCGCGCTCACCGCGGTCGCGGACACCGTTCGCGCCTACCGGACGGCAGTGCGGCAGCGCCGGACCGTCCTGCTCAACCTTCCGCTCGACGTCCAGGCCCAGCAGGCACCGGAGGCCGCGCCGGTACCGAAAATCGCCGGTCCGGCGCCGATCCGGCCCGCCGCCGAAGCCGTCTCGGAACTTGCCGGCCTTCTCGCCGAAGCAAAGCGGCCGGTGTTCGTCGCCGGACGCGGCGCACGGGCGAGCTCGGCCGCTCTTCGCGAACTGGCCGAGGTCTCCGGTGCGCTGCTGGCGACCTCGGCAGTGGCACACGGCCTCTTCCACGATGATCCCTTCTCGATCGGGATCTCGGGTGGCTTCTCGTCGCCACGAGCGGCGGACCTCATCGGCGGCGCCGACCTCGTGGTCGGCTGGGGTTGTGCGCTGAACGGGTGGACCACCCGCCACGGCAGGCTCCTCGGCCCCGACGTTCGCCTTGCCCAGGTCGACGTCGACGAGGCCGCACTCGGCGCGCACCGGCCGATCGACCTCGGCGTCGTCGGTGACGTCGGCAGCACCGCCGCCGACGTCCACGCTGAACTCAGCAGGCGCGGCCACCACGCCGAGAGACCACGAATCTCCACGACAAGGTGGAACGACGTCCCGTATAACGACCTCTCCGGCGGCGGACGGATCGATCCCCGCACACTCAGCCGCCGTCTCGACGAGATCCTGCCGTCGGAACGAGTCGTCTCGGTCGACTCAGGCAACTTCATGGGCTACCCGAGCGCGTACCTGTCCGTCCCCGACGAGAACGGATTCTGCTTCACTCAAGCGTTCCAGAGCATCGGGCTCGGCCTCGGCACGGCGATCGGGGCGGCCTTGGCCCAGCCCGGCCGTCTACCGGTACTCGGCGTCGGCGACGGCGGTTTCCACCTGGCCCTCTCCGAGCTGGAAACCGCCGTGCGCCTGAAAATCCCGCTCGTCGTCATCGTCTACAACGACGCTGCGTACGGCGCTGAGATCCACCACTTCGGCGACGCCGACATGACCACGGTCCGGTTCCCCGACACCGACATCGCGGCGATCGGCCGGGGCTTCGGCTGCACCGGGATCACCGTGCGGTCAGCCGAGGACCTGGCCGCCGTGCCGGAATGGCTCGGCGGGCCACGGGACGCGCCACTCGTCATCGACGCCAAGATCGCCGACGACGGCGGTTCGTGGTGGCTCGCCGAAGCCTTCCGTCACTAGGGCCTGACCGCTAGACACCCCAATCCGGCCGCAACGGCATCCCCGAGTCCCCGTCCGGTCCGACCTTGACCCCGAGCACCTGGTGCAGTTCGATCTCCCGCCGCTCGAAGGCGAGCCGGCACGCGGCCATGTACAGCGCCCAGACCCGGCTCCGCCCGGCGCCCGCCTCGGCGACGGCCTCGTCCCAGTTCTCGTCGAGGTTGGCGCACCAGGCGCCGAGGGTGGTGGCGTAGTGCTCGCGGAGGTTCTCCGAGTGCCGCACCTCCAGCCCGCTGTCGTGCATCGCGGTGGCGATCTCGCCGACGGATTCCAGTTCGCCGTCGGGGAACACGTACCGGTCGATGAACCCGCGCGAACGGTGCGCCACCGACCTGTCCGGATTGGTGATGCAGTGGTTCAGCAGCCGCCCGTGCGGCTTCAGTTTCCCGGCGAGGAAACGGAAGTACGACGGCAGGTTCCGGGCGCCGATATGTTCGGTGAGCCCGATCGACGACACCGCGTCGAAATCGGTTTCGGTGACGTCGCGGTAGTCGAGGTGCCGCACCTCGGCGCGGTCCGCGAGGCCCTTGGTGACGATGTCCTTCTGCGCCCACTGCGCTTGTTCACGCGAGAGGGTGACGCCCAGCGCCTCGACGCCGTAGTGCGCGACAGCGTGCTCGACCATCCCGCCCCAGCCACAGCCGACGTCCAGCAGCCGCATCCCCGGTTTGAGGTCGAGTTTCCGGCACACCAGGTCGAATTTGTGTGCCTGCGCCTCTTCCAGCGAGGCGTCGGCGGACGGATAGGCAGCGCACGTGTAGGCCATCGACGGGCCGAGAACCAGTTCGTAGAACCGGTTCGAGACGTCGTAGTGGTTCGCGATCGCGCTGCTGTCCCGCGCCTTGGAATGCCGCAGCCCGTCGAGGCCGCGTTTGAAGCGGCTCGGCAGTTCCTCGGCGGGTGGGGCGACGCGGCGCAGATGTGTGCGGCCGAGTTTCCGCAGCAGCCACAAACGGTCCGCGGAGCTGAGCTGGTCGACCTGCGCCACCAGTGCGCGCAGCGCCGAATACAGGTCACCGTCCACATCGAGGGTGCCTGCGACATAGGCGCGTGCCAGCCCGAGGTCTCCCGGTGACGACATCAGGTACGTCAGCGCCAGCGGTGAGCGCACCTGGATCGACACCGGGGCGTCGGCCGGACCACTCGTGCTGCCGTCGTAAGCGGTAATGGACACTTCGGCGCTCGGACCGAGCAACCGCTCGAAGATCTTCCCGACGGGCGTCGTCTCAGTCATGTTCGTCTCTCTACTCTTCCCGGACCGGATCACCGCCGCCGCACGCATTTCGCGTACAGATCGAGCAGGCGGCCGTCCGGGTCGTATGCCGTCTTCAGTTTGCGGTAGGCGTCACCGTTGTACAGCCGCCAGAACTCTTCTTCCTCATAGAAGCTGTCGGAGTACAGCGATTTTCGCCCGCCGAGTCGGGTCACTTCGGCCTCGATCAGCCGATTGTGTGTATCGGGTTCCTCGCCTGGGTCCAGTGGCACCGCGGACCAGAACCCGAAGTTGACGTAGAGCGTCTCGGGGTCCATTTCGTACAGTGGCGAGTTCAGGCCGCCCGGTCGTTGCTTCAGCGGGCAGACCCAGATCGGGCTGATCGGGATCTCGCGGCGGAAGAAGTCCAGGAACTCCGCGGCACGCGACAGCGGCACCTCGATGTCCTGGACGACGGTCTCTTCCGGAGGGAGCCCGCGCAGCTTGAGGAGCTTCGCGGCGAACCCGGTCCGGCGGTCGAGCGCCACCAGTTTCCAGTAGAACGACGACCGGAGCAGCTTCCGGCCCAGCAGCAGCCGGGGGAGCCTGCTCTGCACGCCGAACGCGCGTGAGCACCAGAACCAGTCCGTATCCCAGCGCCACAGGTAGTCCCGCACGCTCAGGAAGTCGGTCGCGCGTTCGCGGATCGACTTGTAGTAAATGTCGAGCCAGGTGTAATCGCTGGTCACGGGCGCGGAAGTGGTGAACGTACCCAAGGTCAGATACTGCTCGCCCGGCCCGAAGACCGTCCCGTCCACGAAGTCGGCCGACCCTTCGCGACAGACCTCGTCGAGCGCCGCGAAGTACTCCTCGGTGTTGTCGTACCGGACATGGTCGAGCCGCACGTACGGCTTGACCGGCTCCAGCTCGATCTTCAGCCGCAGCGCGTAGCCGAGCGTCCCGTACGAATTGGGGAAGCCGTGGAACAGGTCGCTGTGCTCGTTGTCCGGCCCGGCGACGACGATCCGGCCGTCGCCGGTGAGCAATTCCATCTCCAGCACCGATTCGTGCACGAGACCGTTGCGGAACGACGACGACTCGATGCCGAGCCCGGTGACAGCGCCACCCAGCGTGATCGTCTTGAGCTGCGGTACGACCAGCGGCATCAGCCCGTGGGGCAGGGTCGCGTCCACCAGCTGCTCGTAGGTGACCATGCCTTCGACGTCGGCCGTCCGCGCCAGCGGATCGACGTCGAGCACGTGCGTGAACCCCGAGACGTCCAGGCCCGGTGTGCTCGTCGCGGCCCGTGACCGGAACAGGTTCGACGTCCGCTTCGCCAGCCGGATCGTGCCGTGGAGGTCCGCCAGCTGAGCCCGGAGCGCTTCCGCGCGTGCGTCGTGCTCGGCGAACCGGACCAATCGAGCCGTCGCGCGGGTACCGCTGTCGCCGCTAGCCATTCCTGATCGCCATCAGCCCATCGTGCCCCACCCGACGGTCTCGCGCAGCCCTCAATATCGCTACTTCAGCCGGTGAAGCGGGACGGCGTCGGCCATGGCCGTGAATCCCTTGTCGCCGGGGTGAAGGTGATCGCCGGAGTCGTACTCGGGCTTGATCCGCCGCGGATCGGCGGGATCGCGGATCACCGCGTCGAAGTCGATGAACCCATCGAAGAGCCTGCTGCTCCGGATGAACCGGTTGACCGCCTGCCGGGTCTCCTCCAGCTCAGGGGTATAGGACCCCCAGCCCTTCCACGGCGTGATCGTCGCGCCGAGCACTCGCAGACCGCGGTCGTGCGCCCTCGTCGCGATCTGCTTGAGCGCCGAGATGATCTTGTCCGGATCGGCCTGGTGCGGGGTCTGCTGGATATCGTTGATGCCCTCGAACACGATCGCCGTCCGCACTCCGGACTGGTTGAGCACGTCGCGATCGAGCCGCGCGAGCGCGTTCACGCCGTAGGTGCCGCCGTCGAGCAGCAGCCGGTTGCCGCTGATCCCGGCGTTGAGCACCCCCATGCGCGCGCTGATCTTGTCGGCGAGCTGATCGGGCCAGCGCAGGTTGGCGCCCCAGGTCGAGACGGCGCCGTCGGTGATCGAGTCGCCGATCGCCACGACGCTGCCCTGCAGCCCCGGCCCGCGGACGTCCACTCCGGACACGTAATGCCACACCGTGGTCTTCTCCGGGAACGCCGCCGCGGACTCGTCGGCGGCTTTGTCGCCGTCGCGGGTGAAGTAGGAGTTCTGCATGGTGAGCGGGTGGTAGGTGACCGGCCCGGACGGCGTCGGCGTGTACGTGGTCACCAGCAGATCGCCGTCCCTCGGCACGGACAGCGCGGCGCCGTCGCTGACGATGTCGGCTCCCGGCGGGACGGTGACCTCCTTGTCGCCGCCGAAGGTCAGCGTGCGCATCGTTCCGGGGACCGCCTGTGCGGTGTCCGGGCCGGCGGCGACCGCGACGGTGACCCGCCCGAACAGCACCGGGGTGCCGCCGAACGCGTTGGACAGCCGCACGCGCACCTCGCGTCCGCCGGCGCTGGTGTGCACGATGTTGCGGATCGAGAAGTTCGGATAGCCGTTGCCGGTCCCGGCGACCCCGGCCGCGGGTGCCGCCGCCCAAGTACCGACCCAGCCGTTCGTCCCGGCGCTCTCCACCTGGCTCACCGGAGCCGCCGCGGCGGCACCCGGCACCACGCCCAGTAACAGGATCCCCGCCACCACAAGGTTCTTCACACGCATGTCAGTCTTGCCTCCACCCAGTCGGCATGATTCCCTCCATCGTCGGTGAATCACCGACAGCCGGTCAATGCGCAGGACAGGACAGGTTTCTGTCCGACCCGGCGGTTAGGCTGATCGCCATGAAGCCCGCCGCTCTCGAGAAGATCTGCCTTGGATTCCCCGGCGCCCGTGTGGAGTTCCCCTTCGACGAGGGCACCAGCGTGTTCAAGGTGGCGGGCAAGGTTTTCGCGCTCAGCCCGCTCAAGGCGAAACCGCTGCGGATCAGCCTCAAATGCGACCCCGAACTGGCGGTCCGGCTGCGGTCCGAGCATCCGGCGATCACCCCCGGCTATCACCTGAACAAGCAGCACTGGAACACCGTCGAACTGGACGGCTCGCTGACCGGCGACTTCGTCCGGGAGATGATCGAGGACTCCTACGACCTCGTCGTCGCCGGTCTGCCCAAGCGCGAGCAGGAGAAGCTGAAGTGGGCCGGGCTCAGCCAGGGATGAGCCACCGTCGTTTCATCCGGATTTCATCGGCCCGTGCTCACCGGCCTCCTACCGTGGGCGGAGACCGGTGCCGCCCGCCGCACGATGACGCGCGCCGGGGTACTTCCTAGGCTGAGGTCGTGCTGGAGATCGTGCGCGACCGGTTCCGGGCGCGGGTGCAGGTCAGTCTCACCCGGGCCGGGTTGACGCTGCCTTGGTGGGTGCCGTCGTGCTCGACCCTGCTGAGCCTCGTGTTCGCCGTGGTCGCGCTGGTGCAGCGGGACGCACTCCTGCCGCCGAAGCCGATCGCGCTGGCCGGGCTGTTCGCGCTCGCCACACCGCTGGTCTGGGTCTTCACCGGCTGGGTGGTGCCGTGGGTGCGGATGGCGGCGCTGATCGGTGCGGCCTCGGTCCTGCTCATCGAGCCCGCGCTCCCGGATTTCGCGCCGTTGCTGCTGCTGGTCGCGGCCACCGAAGCGGGCAGTGTCCTGCGTACGACGATGGGGATCGCCGTCGTCACCGTCGCGGCCGAGGCGGTACTGATCGTGGCGGGGAACTGGGGCGGGCTGATCGGCGGGCCGGTGTACATGGTCTCGATCCTGCTCGGCCTCAGCGGCGGGCTCGTGGTCCGCTGGTACACCCGGGCGCTGGACGCCGAACGCGGCAACCGTGACGCCGCCAGGGACAAGGCGTTGCTGGCCGAGCGGCAGCGCATCGCCCGCGAGGTGCACGACATCGTCGGGCATTCGCTCAGTATCACGCTTCTGCATCTGACCGGGGCCAGGCGCGCACTCCAGCAGGATCGCGACGTCGACGAGGCGATCGAGGCACTCACCGAGGCCGAGCAGGTTGGCCGGTCCGCGATGGCCGACGTCCGCCGCACGGTCGGCCTTCTCGCCGACGCACCCTCGGGGAGCAGTCCGCTGCCGGGCGTGGAGGATATCGCCACGCTGGTCGAGCGCACCCGCGTCGCCGGGCTGGAGGTGCGCTACACCCACGACGGCGATCTCGCCCGCGTCGGCGCTTCGGAAGGATTGGGTCTCTACCGGATCGTGCAGGAGTCACTCGTCAACGTCGTCAAACACGCTCCCGGCGCCACCGCCGAGGTCTGGCTGCACGCAGGGTCTTCCGGCGCGAAGCTGACCGTGAGCAACAGCCTTCCCGGCGCGGTCAGGCACTTGTCCGAGGACGGGTCGGGGCTGGCGGGGATGGCAGCCAGGGCGACCCAGCTCGGTGCCGTGCTCAGCGCCGGGCCGCAGGGACGGCAGTGGATCGTGGAGGTCACCGTGCCGGGATCGCGGATGGTGCGGTCGTGACCGCCGCGGAGGAGATCCGGGTGCTGCTGGTCGACGACCAGGAGCTCGCCCGCTCCGGGCTACGGCGCATCCTGCGGCGCCGCGACGGGTTCGTCATCGCGGGCGAATGCGGTGACGGCTCCGAGGTGCCTGCCGCGCTGGCCGCGCACGAGGCCGACGTCGTCGTGATGGACCTGCGGATGAAGAACGTCGGGGGCGTCGAAGCGACCAGGCGGCTGCGGCTGTCCGGCGGTCACCCGCCGGTGCTCGCGCTGACCACGTTCGACGACGACAGCCTGCTGGCCGACGCGCTGCGGGCGGGTGCCGCGGGCTACGTGCTCAAGGACTCCCCGGCCGAGGACCTGATCCGGGCCGTGCGTGCGGTGGCAGCCGGTGACGCCTGGCTCGATCCCGGGGTCACCGCCCGCGTGCTCGCCGCCTACCGGCAGGCCGCCGGGACCGGCAGCGGGGGCCGCTCACCCGAACTGCTGACACCGAGGGAACAAGACGTGCTCCGCGCGATCGGCCGCGGGCTGACGAACGCCGAGATCGCCGCGGCGCTGGTGATTTCGGAGGTGACCGTGAAAAGCCATATCGGCCGGATCTTCACCAAGCTCCAGCTCCGGGACAGGGCGGCCGCGATCGTCTACGCGTTCGACAACGGGATCGTGGTGCCGGGTTAGCCATGCGAAACGACGGGGGGACGACGATGAGGGGGGTTGGGGGGACTATGAGGGGGGGTGAGGGGACCATGCCGGATTCGCGGCTTCGGTTCGAGGTGCTCGGCCCGTTGCGGGCCTGGCAGGGGGAGACCCGGCTGGACCTCGGTCCGCTCCGGCAGCAGGCGGTGCTGGCCGCGCTGCTGCTGCGCCCGGACGTGACGGTCAGCCAGTACGAACTCACCGACGGGCTGTGGGAGCGGCCGCCGGAGTCGAACGTGCTGCCGGTCTACGTCCGGCGGCTGCGGCAGTGCCTTGACACCTCCGGGCAGCGGCCCCGCGATTCGGTGATCGTGTCCGACCGGGGTGGCTACCGGTTCGCCAGTGGTGACGTGCGGCTGGACGTGACGAGGCTCGAAGAGGTCGCCGCCGAAGCAGCCGCAGCGGAGGAGTCCGGTGACCTCGTCACCGCGGTGGACACCTTCGCCTGCGCGCTCGGGCTCTTCCACGGCGAGCCGTTGACCGGGCTGCCCGGCGCGTTCGTGCAGGGCGAGCGACGGCGTCTGGAGGAACGCAGGCTGCTGCTGCTGAGCCGGAAACTGCGGGCACAGCTGAAACTCGGCCGGTTCGACGAAGTGATCGGGGAGCTTTCGGCGCTGGTGTCCGCCGATCCGCCGAGCGAACCGCTGGCCGCGCTGCTCATGCGCGCCCTCTACGGCGGCGGGCGCCAGGCGGAGGCACTGGAGGTGTTCACCGACGTCCGCGAGCGGCTGGTGGAGCAACTCGGCGTCGAACCGGGCGAGGAAATGCGGCAGGTGCAGGACGCGGTGCTGCGGGGGGAAGACGTGCTGCCCGGTGTCGCCCAGCGCCGGGAGACGCCGCGCCGGATCCGCAACGAACTGCCCGCCACCGGCGGCGAACTCGAAGGCAGGGACCGCGAACTCGCGCTGCTCGCCGAAGTCTCTTCCGCCGAGACGGTCTCGGTCGACGCCGTCGACGGGGTTCCGGGAGCGGGCAAGACCACGCTCGCCGTACGGGCGGCCCATCTGCTCCGGGAGTCCTATCCGGACGGTGCGTTGTTCGTGGATCTGCACGGGTACACCGAAGGCCGCGAGCCGGTGACCCCGGAACGCGCGTTGCGGCGGTTGCTGCGCGCGGTCGGCGTCGAAGACGGCGCCATGCCGGACGATCTCGACGAACTGGCCGCGTCGTGGCGCGCGGCGACCGCCCAGCTGCGGTTGCTGGTGGTGCTCGACAACGCCGAATCGGCAGGCCAGGTGCGGCCGCTGCTGCCTGCCGGGCCGGGGAGCCGGGTGCTGGTGACCAGCCGCCGTCGTCTGTCCGGTTTGGACGCCGACCGCCGCGTTTCCCTTGGCGCGCTGGGGCTTGAAGCCGCGGAACGGCTGCTCGGCCGGATCGTGGGGACACCGAGGGCGGAGGGGGAGCGGTTCGCCGTGCGGGCGCTCGCCGGGCTGTGCGGACGGCTGCCGCTCGCACTGCGGATCGCCGGCGCCCGGTTGCAGAACCGTCCGATGTGGACGTTCAAGGATCTGGTGGACCGGATGTCGGACGACGAGCGGCGGCTCGGCGAACTCACCGCCGAGGACCGCAGCGTCGAAGTGGCGCTACGCCTGTCATACGACCAGCTCAAGCCCGCGGAACAACGTAGCTTCGGCATGCTGGGGCTGTCGCCGACACCCGAGTTCGACCGGCTTTCGGTGGCCGCCCTGCTGGACTGCTCGCCCGCCGAAGCCGAACGTCATCTGGAAAGCCTCGTCGACGCCAGTCTCCTGCAAGAACCGGCGAGCGGCCGCTACCGGTTGCACGATCTGGTCGCGGTCTACGCGCGACGCCTGGCCGGACAGGAACCCGCCGACGTCGTCGAGGCGGCGCGGGAACGGGTGTACGGCCTGTACCTGAGCGCCGCGCGCCGCGCGAGCGAATGGGGTGTCGCGCGATTCCCGGTCGAGCCCGATGGCGGGCCGTTCACCGGGCAACGCGACGCTTCCGCCTGGCTGGACGCCGTGGGTGACCTGCCGGAAGTGGTCACCCAAGCGGCCGAGAACGGCATGGACGGCAGTGCGTGCGCGATCGCCGAAGCGCTGGTCGACTACCTCGCCCGGCAGCAGCGGTACCACGAATCCCGGACGGCGCTGCAGGTCGCGCTGCCACTGGCCGAACAGGCCGCCGACGAGCGAATGGTCTCGTCATTGCGGTTCTGCCTCGGCTACGCCTACGCCATGCAGGGGCAGCTGGATCGGGCGCGCGGCTGGTTCGACGATGCACTGCTTGCCGGTCAGTCCTCCGGCGATCGCGGCATGGAGGCGCGGGCGCTGGGCGGCCTCACCATGGCGGATCTCATCGCCGGACGGCACGACGCCGCGATCGCCGGGATGCGGCGGGTGATGGCACTGGCCGACGAGGTCGGGGACCGCTGGCTCGCCGAGCGGGCGTTGTCCGCGCTCGGTTATCTGGCTTATCTGAACGGCGACCACGAGGAGGCGCTGCTTCATCTCGGCCGTGCCCGCGAACTGGGCGAGGAGATCGGCAGCGCGGGGATGCTGGCGCGGGTGCTGTGCCACAGCGGTACGGTCCGGCTTGAGATCGGCAGGTTCGCCGAGGCCGCCCTCGACCTCCGGCGTGCTTCCGAACTGGCCGAGGAGACCACGGACGGCCTGCTGGTGGCGACCACCCTTGCCCGGCTTGGCACCGCCGAACTCGAACTCGGGAACCTCGACAAGGCCTTCGACCTCCAGCGGCTGGCGCTGACGGCGGTCACCGAGGAGACCATCGTCGGGATGGAGTCCGAGATCCGCAACCGGCTCGGCCGCGTCCACCTTTCGGCAGGCGACCCGGTGGGCGCGCGGGAGCAGTTCGAATGGGTGCTCACCACGATCGGATCCGACGGCGATTCCGTCCAGCGCACGCTCGCCCTGGAAGGTCTGGACCTCACCAGACGGTCGGCACGCCGGCGTTGATGATGGTGAACCGGTGTCCTTCCATGCTCGTCCGCCAGCGCGCGAAGTAGGCGTCACCGGCGTCGGTGACGTGCACCGCGCCGCGGACCTCATGGACGGCGTACGCCCAGTCCGCGCCGTCGCACAGCACTAGTTCCCGTGGCGCCCCGCGCTGCCGCAGCACCGAAGAACACAGGGCGCCGCGCGAACCGGCGCTGCCGTCGTCGAAACAGCGACGGAGGTCGCCGACAGCCTCGGCGGCGGTCCCGAAAAGCGTCCACCGGTACTTGGGCGACGGGCGGCCGGTGGCCCACGGCTGGTGGAACGCCGCCCAGCTCCAGCCGGGGCCGACGACCCCGGCGAGTTCACCGGGACTCGGCGGGTCGTCCCGCGGCACCATCGTGTTGTACGGAGTCCGGCTCGCCGGGCTCATGCACGCCTCCTCGTGGACCACCGGTCCGCCGGTGCGGAGCCGTGCCCGGAACCGTAGGGCGGCGCCATGAAATCCCGATGAAACGCTTGCGGCGCCTCAGCCGGTCTGCCCGGCCCGTGGACGTCCGTGCCGGGTCGCCACGGCTACCGGCGGGTTGATCGACGGGCGTTCTGGGTAACCCACTCGTGCGACTTCAGCAGAGAGGGCGTGCGAGGGGAGGGATGTCTCCATGGTCGGTATCGCGGAGCATCCGGTTCCGGGAACCTGGGTATTGGACCTGCGGGCCACGACGCCGCGGGCGTTGCCGGACATGCGTGCCTGGGTGGTCAGATGCCTTCCCGATCTCGGTGAGGGTCACCGCGACGACGTCCTGCTCGCGGCAACGGAACTCGTCGGCAACGCTTATGTCCACGGCGGTGGCGCACGTCACATCCAGCTGTGGCGCGGGGTATTGCCCTGCGCGGTCCGCATCGAGGTCTTCGACGTCAGCATCGAACAGCCACGGGCTCGCCTTTCCCAGATCGAAGATCCACGGGGACGCGGGCTACTGGTCGTCGACGGGGTGGCCGTGCAGTGGGGTGTCCGGCGTGAACCGGTGCGCGGCGGGAAGATCGTCTGGGCACATATCCGCTGTGATGGCGGTTGCCCGGAAGCGCTCCCGCGGGTACGCGGAGAGCACTCCCGGGACTGACCGGACTCAGGCCGCGCGGCGCGCGGTGAGCAGGCCGAGTGCGGAGATGGTGGCGAAGCCGAACAGCAGCCACCGTGCCGACGTGACCACCGAAGACCCGCCGAGATTGACCAGCAGGCCGGCGACCGCCGCGCCGAACGCGGTCGACATCGTCAGGATCGTCGCGATCGCGGCCGCGGCCTTCCCGCCCTCACCGTCCGGCGCGGAAGTCATCGCCGCGACGGACAGATGGGGCATCGCGATGCCGATTCCCATGCCACCGAAGAAGAGCACCGGCAGCCAGGCGAGAACGACCGGCAGCGACGGTTGTCCGGTCTGCAGCAGACCCAGCAGGACGAACCCGGTCGCGAGGCAGGCCGGTCCGGCGAGCACGAGCCGCCGGACCTTCTTGGCCGACGCGCTGACGAGCTGGCTCACCGACCAGCCCAGTGACAGGGCGGCGGCGAAGAATCCCGCCGCCGCGGGCGGAAGCCCGCCCAGCCGCTGCCCGAACAAGGGCAGGAACGTCTCCACGGCGACGCCGGAAGCCAGGACCATGATGGTCAGATAGATCCACCGCAGCCTCGAACCCGGCCGGTACACCGACCCGGGCAGCACGCTCGCCGCCGCGCGTTTCTCCGTCACCAGGAACGCGGCCACGAGTGCGAGACCCAGTGCGATGAAGGCCGCCATCGCGACGGCGTCCGAGAGGATCCCGGCAACGCTCACCGCTCCGGCGGCGCCGACGACCAGCGACAACGACACGACCGGAACAGGCGGCGCCTCCGCCGGGCGTTCACCGCGGGGGAGTGCCCGCGGCACGAAGACCGCCAGCGCGGTGGCCGCCACGGCCAGGACGGCGAACGCCGATCGCCACGAACCGAATTGGGCCGAGAACCCGCCGAGCGCCGGGCCCGCGAAGTTGCCGACCCCGAACATCGCGGAGATCAGCGCGCTTCCCCGGCTCCACAGCCGGGGTGGCAACGCCGAATGGATCAGCGCGAAACCCAAACCGGTCAGCAGACCGGCGCCGAGCCCCTGTACCCCGCGCCCGATCAGCAGGACCGGCATCGACGGGCTCACCGCGCACAGCACCGACCCGGCGGCGAAGACGCCGAACCCGAGCAGGTAGGAACCCTTGCCCCCGAACCGGGAAAGGGCCCGGCCCACCAGCATGGTCGCGACGACCTGGGCGACCAGGAACGCCGTCATGGTCCAGGCGTACAGCGGCCGTCCGCCGATGTCCTGGATCGCCGTCGGCAGGAGGCTCGCCGCCACGTAGATGGTGATCGCGCCGACGAGCACCCCACCCGCCAGTACCACCGCGGTGCTCGTATGGCGGCCCAGTTCCCGCCACGATCCGACGTCTTGCCCGATGCTCACGCGCTTCTCCTCGCTTTTGAGTGGATTGCGCCTTGCATCCTGGCGGCGCGGGGAGCCCCGGTAATCGGACAAATCGGACGTGAATTACGTCACATTTTCGTGCGGCCTTCGATGGCGGCGCGGGCGGCCTCGACCGACTTCCGGACGACGACTTCCGTGGAGTAGCCCTGCTTCGTGAAGACGCCGTCGAGATAGAACGTGCCGTAGCCGTGTGCCTGGGTGAACAACTGCTCCATCAGTTCGAGCCCGACCTGCGGCCGGTCGGCGACGGTCAGGCAGAGCAGGACGAACTGGTCGGTCAGGCGCCGGGTCTGCTCATGCAGCGCCGCATGCTCCGGTCCCTGCAGGCCGTCCGAGTAGATGATGTTCATCCCGGCACGGCGTTCGATCAGGTACGCCGTATACGCGCCGGCGGCCGCGGCGAGTGCGGTGACAGGATCGTCCTCGCTTTCGATGGCGTCGTGCACCCTGTCGGCCAGTTGGCCCGCGACGGCGGCCGCGATCGCCGCCATCAGGCTTTCCTTGTCGGGAAAGTGCCGGTAGGGCGCGCCGGGGCTGACCTTCGCGCGCCTGGCGACCTCGGCGACGGAGAACGTGCCCAGTCCCTGTTCGGCGATCAGGTCGAGGGAGACCCGCACGAGCTCGGCGCGGAGGTCGCCGTGGTGGTACTTGCCGCCCATGTCGTGGATCACACCGTCCCGGTCGCGGAATATGTAAGAGCCCTCTCACGCTGGTTGTAAGTGACCTCTTACATGGTCTCACAGTATCTCGGAGGGTTTCATGACGACGACCACGCACGCCATCGCCGCGCCGTCCCCGGGTGCCGCCCTGTCGCCGACGACGATCGAGCGTCGCGACCTGCGCCCGGACGACGTCCTGATCGACATCGCGTACGCGGGGATCTGCCACAGCGACATCCACCAGGTGAAAGAGGATTGGGGCAGCGCGATCTTCCCGATGGTGCCAGGGCATGAGATCGCCGGCGTCGTCGCCGCGGTCGGCGCCGATGTCACGAAGTACCGGGTAGGGGACCGCGTCGGGGTCGGCTGCATGGTCGATTCCTGTGGTGAGTGCGAATACTGCCTCGCGGGCACCGAGCAGTTCTGCCTCAAGGGCAATGTCCAGACCTACAACGGTGTCGGCTTCGACGGCGAGAACACCTACGGCGGCTACAGCCGCCAGGTCGTGGTGAAGGACGGGTTCGTCTGCCGCATCCCGGAGGGGATCGGCCTCGACGTCGCCGCGCCGCTGCTGTGCGCGGGCATCACCACCTACTCCCCGCTGAACCGGTGGGGCGCCGGACCGGGCAAGAAGGTCGCGGTCGTCGGCCTCGGCGGGCTCGGGCATATGGCGGTCAAGATCGCGGTCGCCATGGGCGCCGACGTCACCGTGCTCAGCCAGAGCCTCAAGAAGCAGGAAGACGGCCTGAAGCTGGGCGCGAAGGACTACTTCGCCACCGGTGACCCGTCGACGTTCCAGACGCTGCGCGGCCGCTTCGACCTGATCATCAACACCGTTTCGGCGACACTGCCCGTCGACTCCTACCTCGGCATGCTGCGTGTCGGCGGCGCGATGGTGAACGTCGGCGCACCCGGCGAACCGCTGTCCTACAACGCTTTCTCGCTGCTCGGCGGAAACAAGGTGCTCGCCGGTTCGATGATCGGCGGTATCGCCGAGACCCAGGAGATGCTCGACTTCTGCGCCGAGCACGGGATCGGCGCGGAGATCGAGACGATCTCGGCCGACCAGGTGAACGTGGCCTACGACCGGGTCGAGCACAGCGACGTGCGCTACCGGTTCGTCATCGACGCGGCGACCATCGGCGCGTAAGCACCGAACCCCGTAAGCACCGAACCACTGTGGCGGCCGGTCTTCCCCCCGAGGAAGACCGGCCGCCTCGTCACATCAGCAGTAGTGGCAAGGTGTTCATCGCCGTATGCGCGGCGATCGGCGCCACCAGGTTGCGGTAGCGCGACCACAGGTAGCCGGTGAACACCCCGAACATCCCTTGGAACACCACGATCGCGCCGAGGGTCAGCGGGAGCCCGGACCACGGCGAGCCCGACTGGCCGTGGGTGGCGAGATGCAGCCAGGCGAACAGCAGCGACGCCAGCAGGATCCCGGGCCACCGGCCGAAAAGCGCCTCCAGCCGGGTTTGCAGCATGCCGCGGAAGAAGACCTCTTCGAGCACGTTCGCGGTGAAGAAGGTCAGCGTCGCGCCCACCGCCAGGTACACCGGATCCGGGTAGTCCTCGGTGCTCGGCAGCGGCGGGGCGAGCGGGCTCAGGACGTACAGCCAGCCGAAGACGAGCACCGCCGGGATCGGCGCGAGCCATTGCCGGCTCCGCCGGGGCCACCACGCGGCCCGCAGCCGGAAGGGATCCGGTTCTCCCCGGTCGCGCAGGGTTCGCAGAAGAACCAGTGGAAGCACCAGGAACACGAGTGGTTTGGCGAGCGCCCAGACGTCACGGACCAGTGCCTGATATCCCGCCGCGGCCACCAGGAACAACGCCAGCGGCCAGCCGAAGGCGATGAGTACCAAGGCCGTCGCCTGTCTGCCCAGTCCACGCCGGTCGGTCGTTTCGGGGAGCAGTACGGGTGCCTTGGGCGGGATCCCCCGCACCAGCAGCAGTCCGGCCAGTACGGGAATCAGGGCACCCCAAAGGGAAAGCCCGCTCTCCGAATCCGAGGACGGCTTGATCGTGTCGTGCCCGGTCACCAGCAGCAGCGCGGGCGCGGCGATGAACACCACGAGCCCGCCGATGAGAATTCCCCGGGCGGCATCCGGCCGGATGCCGGTTTTTCCTGTCACAGGGAAAGGATCTTCGAAGCGGCGCGGGTCCGCGTCATCACTTCGGAGGACTCAGCACTTTTCCGAGGTCGCGCAGGCACGAACCGGGCGTCTTCGGTGACTGATCGCTCAGGCCGAGGCGGCGGCTCGGTCGTGGTCACGTGCGCTGTCGCGCCGAGGCCGATCCGGTTGGTCCGCGTGGCCACGTACGCCGCCGAGACCCGCCGCCGGATGCGCGCCGTCGCCGTCGAGTTCGACCCCGAGCGCACCGGGCCACCGGAAGTCCGGGATGTCATTGCCAGGCACGCCCTCGGTCCTTCGAGAGTGATCGGCCGACCCGGTGTCGCGCACGTGTGTTCAGGATGTGGGAGCGGGAATGAAAACCCGCCCGGCGATGTCGCAGCCGTCATGGTCACTCCTTTCGACGACCCCGTGTGGGCATCGCTGACCGGTCCGCACGCGCGTTTCGCCGAACGCGCCGGCCAGGTGTTGCGCTATCCGGTCGATGTCGCTCCCTTCTTCGCCCTGCCACCCGAACCGGACGACGGCGTCTGGGACGACGTCGCGGCTTTGGCGGGTCCGGGCGAAACGGTCACCGTCCACAACTCCCTGCCCGTCCCGGCGGGCTGGGAGGTCCACGGCAGGATCGCCGGGGTCCGGCTGGTCGACGTCGCGCTCGAAGCAGGCGAAGACGCCGAAGCCGTCCGGCTGGGGCCCGGCGACGTGCCGGAGATGCTCGACCTCGTCGAGCGGACCAAACCGGGACCGTTCCGCCCGCGGACCATCGAATTGGGGACATACCTCGGAATCCGGCGTGGCGGTGCGTTGATCGCGATGGCGGGGGAGCGGCTGCACCCGCCCGGCTGGACCGAGATCAGCGCCGTCTGCACCGATCCCGCGTATCGCGGCCAGGGACTCGCGACCCGCCTGATCCGCGCGGTGGCGGCGGGGATCCGGGAGCGCGGCGAGCGCCCGATGATGCACGCGGCGGCGGCCAACACCTCGGCCATCCGCCTGTACCTGTCGATCGGCTTCGAACTCGTGCCGCGGCCCGACTTCGTCTCGGTCCGCGTTCCCGGAGTCCCCGCGGCCGCCGAGCTCACCGGCTCAGCGCGCGGTACCGCCTAGCGGACAGTGGCAGGAAGATCGCCGTGAGCACGGCGGGCCAGAGCAGGGCGAGCGTGACGGAATGCGTGCTCGCCCAGTCGGTGGCGCCCCAGGTGGGGTTGCCGAACAGGTCCCGGATCGCGGTCGCGGTGGCGGACAAGGGATTCCAGGTGCTGATCGCGCCGAGCCAGCCCGGCATGGTCGACGGCGAAACGAACGCGCTCGAAAGGAAACCGACGGGCCAGACCAGGATCTGCACGGCGACGGCCGACTCCGGCGTCTTCAGCAGCAAACCGAGGTAGATGCCGACCCACGTGAAGGCGAATCGCAGCCACAGCAGCAAGCCGAACGCGGCCAGTGACGGCAGGAGGCCGCGTTCCGGTGTCCACCCCACCAGCAAGCCGGTCACCACCATGACCGCGAGACCGACGACGGCGTTGAGCAGATCGGCGACGCCGCGTCCGGCGAGGATCGCGGTCGTGGTGACCGGCATGGCGCGGATCCGTTCGGTGACGCCTTTCGCGGTGTCCGTGGTGACGGCCACGACCATCGCCTCCAGCCCGAACAGCATCGTCATCGCGAGCATGCCGGGGATGAGGAAGTCCAGGTAGTCCCCGTCGGGAACGGCCATGGCGCCGCCGAAGAGGTAGCCGAACATCAGCACCATCAGGACGGGGAACAGGAACCCGACCAGGATCGAGCCGGGCCGTTGCCGCCAGTGCAGCAGGATGCGGCCGGTGAGGGCGGTGGTGTCCATGATCGCGGTCATACGGGCTCCCCGGTGGTCGTGGCGTGTCCGGTGAGGTGCAGAAAGACCTCGTCGAGGGTGGGTTTGCGGGTGATCGTTTCGACGCGGTCGGGCCCGACCTTCGCCTTGAGTTCGTCCGGCGTGCCCGCCGCGACGACGCGGCCCGCGTCGATGACCGCGATCTGATCGGCCAGTTGATCCGCCTCCTCCAGGTATTGCGTGGTCAGCAGCACGGTCGTGCCGGAGCCGACCAGATTCTTGATCGACGCCCAGACCTCGATGCGGGCGCGCGGGTCGAGTCCGGTGGTCGGTTCGTCGAGGAACAGCACCGGCGGTGAGAGGATCAGGCTGGTCGCCAGGTCCAGCCGGCGTCGCATCCCGCCGGAGTACGCGGCGACGGGTTTTCCCGCGGCTTCGGTGAGGTCGAACCGTTCGAGGAGTTCGTCCGCCCGGCGTTTCGCCGCCGCGGCCTTCATGTGGTAGAGCCTCGCGAACAGCACGAGGTTCTGGCGGCCGGTAAGGATTTCGTCCACCGACGCGTTCTGCCCGACCAGGCCGATCCGGTATCGCACCGACCGGGGATCGGCGAGCACGTCGTGTCCCGCGACGCGGGCCGTCCCGCTGTCCGGGCGCGACAGGGTGCTCAGGATCCGCACGGCCGTGGTCTTCCCGGCGCCGTTCGGCCCGAGCAGGCCGCACACCGTGCCCGCCGCGACGGTGAGCCCGAACCCGTCCAGCGCCACCTTGTCCCGATACCGCTTGCGCAGGTCGACGGCTTCGAGCGCCGCTTCTTCGTATGGCATACGGAGAAGGATAGCACAAACTTCGTACGGGTTACGGAGTAAGTCGCCTATGATGGCGCCATGACGGAGATCAACGGCAGCGATCCGGCTCGGACGATCGCCACGTTGTGGGGCACCCGGCAGCTACCGCGGCGTGGGCCGAAACACACGTTGACCAGCGAACAGGTCATCGCCGCCGCCGTCGAGATCGCCGACGGCGACCAGGATCTCGCGACGTTGTCCATGCGCCGGGTCGCGGAATCCCTCGGCGTCGGCACGATGTCGCTCTACACCTACATCGCGTCCCGTGAGGAACTGCTCGAAGCGATGCTCGACAAGGTCTACGGAGAGGCGGTGCGGGAACTCGGCGAACCCGGCGAGCACGATTGGGTGGACGGGTTGCGCGAGGTCGCGCGGGTGAACTGGGACCTCTGCCTGCGGCATCCGTGGCTGCTGCAGGTGTTCACCGGCCGTCCGCCGCTCGGGCCGCGGTCGATCGCGAAGTACGAACGCGAACTCGCCGTCGTCGACGGCCTCGGCCTCACCGACGTCGAGATGGATTCCGTGCTCACGCTGGTGCACGACCACGTCCAGGGGACCGCGCGCCGCCGGATCGAAGCCGATCGCGCGATCCGCCGCACCGGGATGGACGACGAACAGTGGTGGGCGAAGGCGGGCCCGGCGCTCGCCGAGGTCTTCGACCCCGAACGCTTCCCGCTCGCCGCCCGTGTCGGCCAGTCGGCGGGGGAGGCGCACAACGGTGCCCACAACCCTGAGCACGCGTACGCCTTCGGGCTGGCCCGGCTGCTCGAAGGGGTGGCCGCGCTTGTGAAGACACGCTAACGAGGGATTTCAGAAACTCGCGATGGACCGCACAGGCCTCGGAGGCCAGACTTCGCGCCATGAAGGCATTGGTCAAAGCCGACCGAGCACCAGGGCTTGAACTCACCGACGTGCCGGACCCGGCCGTCGGGCCCGGCGACGTCGCCGTCCGCGTGCTGCGGGCAGGGATTTGCGGCACCGATCTGCACATCGACTCATGGGACGACTGGGCGGCACGCACCATCGCGGCGCCGCTGGTCATCGGGCACGAGTTCGTCGGCGAGGTGGTCGAGATCGGCCGGTCGGTGACCACGGTGAAGGTGGGTGACCTGGTCAGCGGCGAGGGACACCTGGTCTGCGGCGGCTGCCGCAACTGCAAGGCCGGACGGCGTCACCTGTGCGCCCGGACCAAGGGCCTCGGCGTGCACGTCGACGGCGCGTTCGCGCAGTACGTCGTCCTGCCGGAGACGAACGCCTGGGTGCACCGCACCAACGTCGACCTCGACATCGCCGCGATCTTCGACCCGCTCGGCAACGCCGTGCACACCGCGCTCTCGTTCCCCGTCATCGGCGAGGACGTGCTGGTCACCGGCGCCGGCCCGATCGGCATCATGGCCGCCGCGATCGCCCGCCACGCCGGCGCGCGCAACGTCGTCGTCACCGACGTCAGCGAGCACCGCCTCGAACTGGCCCGCAAGGTCGGCGTCGACCTCGCGCTGGACGTCTCGTCGTCGACCATCGCCGACGCGCAGGAACGGCTCGGCATGGCCGAGGGCTTCGACGTCGGCATGGAGATGAGCGGACGGCCAGAGGCCTTGCGCGACATGATCGCGAACATGTCCCACGGCGGCCGCGTCGCGCTGCTCGGCCTGCCCGCCTCCGACGTCTCGGTGGACATCGCCGCCGTCGTGCTGAAGATGATCCAGATCAAGGGGATTTACGGCCGCGAGATGTTCGAGACCTGGTATTCGATGTCGGTGCTGCTGCAGGCGGGCCTGGACATCTCGCCGGTGATCACCCACCGGTTCGGGTACAAGGAGCACGCGAAGGCGTTCGCGACGGCAAGGGAAGGCCGTTGCGGCAAGGTCATTCTGGATTGGACGGAGAACTGATGTACGGCGCGATGCGCGACGACCTCAAGGCCGGGCTCGCCGAGATCCGGGAAGCCGGGTTGTACAAGGGCGAGCGGGTGATCCAGGGGCCGCAACGGGCTTCGGTCAGCGTCGCCGAAGGTGACGTGCTCAACTTCTGCGCGAACAACTATCTCGGCCTCGCCGACCACCCGGTGCTGATCAAGGCCGCGCAAGAGGCCTTGGACCGCTGGGGCTTCGGGATGGCGTCGGTGCGGTTCATCTGCGGGACGCAGCAGCCGCACAAGGAACTGGAGGCGAAGCTCTCGGAGTTCCTCGGCACCGAGGACACGATCCTCTACAGCTCGTGCTTCGACGCCAACGCCGGCCTGTTCGAGACACTGCTGACCGACCAGGACGTCATCATCTCCGACGAGCTCAACCACGCGTCGATCATCGACGGCGTCCGGCTGTGCAAGGCGAAGCGGATGCGCTACCGCAACCGCGACGTCGCGGACCTGGAGGCACGGCTGAAGGAGGCGTCCGGCGCGCGATACCGGATGATCGCCACCGACGGCGTGTTCTCGATGGACGGTTACCTCGCGCCGCTCGACGAGATCTGCGCGCTGGCCGAGCGTTACGACGCGCTGGTGATGGTGGACGATTCGCACGCCGTCGGCTTCACCGGCCCGACCGGCCGCGGCACCCCGGAGCTGTTCGGCGTGCAGGACAAGGTCGACGTGCTGACCGGCACCCTCGGCAAGGCGCTGGGCGGCGCGAGCGGTGGCTACACCTCCGGCCGCGCGGAGATCGTCGAGATGCTGCGTCAGCGCTCCCGGCCGTACCTGTTCTCGAACTCGCTGGCGCCGTCGATCACCGCCGCCGCGGTGGCCACGCTGGAGCTGCTTGGCGAGTCGAGCGAGCTGCTGAGGAGGCTGCGGGCCAACACCGAGCTGTTCCGCCGCCGGATGACCGAGGCGGGCTTCGACCTGCTGCCCGGTGAGCACCCCATCATCCCGGTGATGATCGGCGACGCCGCCAAGGCGGGCAAACTGGCGGATCTGCTGCTGGAGCAGGGGATCTACGTCGTCGGCTTCTCGTACCCGGTGGTTCCGCACGGTAAGGCACGGATCCGGACGCAGATGTCGGCGGCCCATTCGGCCGAGGACGTCAACCGTGCGGTCGACGCCTTCGTGACGGCAAGGTCCATGATGGAGGGATGATCGATCCGCGACGGCTGCGGGTACTGCGCGCCCTCGCCGACCACGGCACCGTGACGGCGGCGGGCCAGGCACTGCACCTGACGCCGTCCGCGGTCTCCCAGCAGCTGGCCGCACTCGAAGCCGAGTGCGGCCAGCAACTGCTTCGCCGCCGGGGCAGACGGGTTTCGCTGACCCCCGCCGGTGAACTCATGGTGGTGCACGCGAACGCCGTCGCCGCCGAACTGGAACGGGCGCGGGCCACCCTGGCGGCGCTCGATTCCGGGGTACAGGGGCAGGTGCGGCTGGCGAGTTTCGCGTCGGCGATCATCATGGTGGTCGCCCCCGCGATCGCCGCGTTGCGTGCCGGCTCGCCCGGGGTTTCGGTCCGGGTGCAGGACGTCGAAGGGCATGCGAGTATCCCGCTGCTGCTCGACGGCGAGATCGATCTGGCGATCACCGAGGAGTACCGGCTTTCACCACGAACGGATGAAAGCAGGCTCACCCGCTTCCCGCTCTACGTGGAGCCTTTCGACGTCGTGCTGCCCACCGGGCACCGGCTGGCGGAAGCGTCCGATGTGGACCTCGACGAACTCGCCGACGGCGACTGGATCGCGCCGAAGCCGGGAAACCCTTGCCGCGACGTGCTGATGATCGCGTGCGCCAATCCGGAGATCCGGCACGTCTCCGACGACTTCCACGCGATCACCACCCTCGTCGCCGCGGGCGAAGGCGTGGCTTTGGTGCCGCGTAACGCTTTCACCGCCGTGCCCGGCGCCGTCGCCGTACCTTTGCGGGGTGAACCGCCACTGCGTCGCGTATTCGCCGCGGTCCGGCGGGGGAGCGCGGAGCATCCGCTGCTCAAGACCGTCCTGGCGGAACTGCTGGAAGCGTCGCCGGGTCATGCGAATGCGGACCGGGGAAACCGCACTTAGTGGTCGGTTTCGAAAGTCCTTCGGGGTCTCGACGGCCCAGCTTCCCGCTGGACGTACGGCCGAAAGGCCCGAGTACAACCCGGTACGAGGACCTTCCGGCCGCACGCCCAGCGGCAACCTGGAACCGCCGAGACTCACGAAGCACTTCCGAAACCAACCACTTAGGATCAGCGCACCTGCCGTCGAAAGAAAGACAGGGCGCGGATGCTCCAGATCGATGGCCTCACCTGGACCGTCACGATCGGACTGGTGCTCGGGCTGCTGGCACTCGATCTCGTCATCGCGGCCGTGCGGCCGCACAAGGTCGGCTTCGGCGAGGCGGTGGCCTGGTCGATCGGCTACATCCTGGTCGCGGTGGCTTTCGGTGTCTGGCTGACGCTGGCGCACGGCGGCGACTTCGGGCAGCAGTACTTCGCGGGTTACATCGTGGAGAAGAGCCTGTCGGTCGACAACCTCTTCGTCTTCGTGATCATCATGAGCACCTTCGCCGTGCCCGAGGAGCACCAGCACAAAGTGCTCACGTTCGGGATCGTCGTCGCGCTGATCATGCGCGCGATCTTCATCGCGCTCGGCGCGACACTGCTTTCGTTGTTCTCCTTCATGTTCCTGCTGTTCGGGTTGCTGCTGATCTACACCGGGATCCAGTTGTTCCGGCATCGCGACGAGGATCCGGACATCGAGAACAACGTGGTGGTGCGGACCGCGCGTCGCCTGCTGCCGCTGTCGAAGGAGTATGACGGCGGGAAGCTGTTCACCCGGCTCGAAGGCAAGCGGGTCGGCACGCCACTGGTGGTCGTGCTGCTCGCCATCGGCGGGATCGACCTGCTGTTCGCGCTGGACTCGATCCCGGCGGTCTTCGGCGTCACCGACGAGCCGTACCTCGTCTTCGCCGCCAACGCCTTCGCCCTGCTGGGCCTGCGTGCGCTGTACTTCCTGGTGAAGGGCCTGCTCGACAGGCTCGTGTACCTGTCGGCCGGGCTCGCGGTGATCCTCGGGTTCATCGGGATCAAGCTGATCCTGCATTGGGCGCATGTGGACATCGACGACAGCGTCCCCGAGATCTCGACGCCGGTCAGCCTCGCGGTGATCATCGGCATTCTCGTCGTGGTGACGGTCGCGAGCCTGCTCAAGACCCGCGATGATCCCGCCGCCAAGGCGCATCCGGGTTCGCTGCGTGCTTCGCGTCTACGCGACGAAGACTAAGTGGTTGGTTTCGGAAGTCTTTCGTGGGTATCGGCGGATCCAGGTTTCCGCTGGGCGTGCGGCCGGAAGGTTCTCGTACCGGGTTGTACTCGGGCCTTGCGGTCGTACGTCCAGCGGGAAGCTGGGCCGTCGAGACCCCGAAGGACTTCCGAACCGACCACTAGATGAGTGATTCCGTGAAGATCGCGTGAGTGCAACCCCGCGAAGGAACCCTTCCCTTGACTGTCCAAAGGGACACCAGTTGTGCCGAATTGTCCGATTGACCGTATCGTCACGCCCCTTCGGTGCGAGCCACGGTCGTGACATACGGCAGCTACAGCGCTTCGCAGAGCTTCACGTGATTTTCACGGAATCGTGCCGTCCACGACCACCCGGACCCATACCTGGCAGCCGTCCTTGGTCGCGGGCATGTCCTGAAGGCCTCCTTTGAGACGATCAACGTCTCAAAGGGGGCCTTGAAGACACCGCGGCCGCCCTTGGGCACGTGGGGTCGTGAGTGCCTTTCGCGACACCCCCGCGAGCGAGTCGGTCCAGGAGTCGTGAGTGGCAATGAGGGTAACTAGTCAGGACCCCCTGGTTGGAGTGGCCCAGCCTCCTATCACGGAATCAACCATCTAGGGCATGCGCCAGCCGTGGGTGAGGAGGTCGAAGATCTCCTCGACGGCCTTTCGCGGTTCCGGCCTGCCCCGGGTGAGTGCGGGAATGTCCAGCACGAACCGGGCGAGTGCTTGGCAGGAGATGTTGTCGGGGGCCACGCCCGCGTCTTCGGCGATGGCCGCGCTGAGCGCCGCGGTGTGCCGGGTCCACATGCGTTCCCCGTAGGTCTGCAGGGCCGGGGTCGAGTTCACCAGATCGGTGTATTCGGCCATCTGTGGATGGTCCGCGAGCTTGAGCCAGCCGTCGAGGACGTGCTCGCGCAACGCGTCGACGACGCTCTGCCCTTCACGGCGTTGCCGCACCACGGCGATGAAGAGCGCCTCCCGGTCCTGGTCCTGATCGAAGACCAGCGCCTCCTTGCCGGGGAAGTGCTTGAACAGCGTTGTGGTGGAGACGTCGGCCTCCTCGGCGATGTCCCGGATGCTCACCTGGTCGTAGCCCCGCTCCAGGAACAACTTCAGCGCGGCGTCCGCGAGCGCTTGCCGCGTCGCCGCCTTCTTGCGTTCACGGCGGCCTGGTGTCTCCATGAGCGCACTCTACCGCATGGGTTGCCATGGTCACTAAGTTGACTCATTGCACTTTTTTACTCGTTCTGCTTTTATGGGTTCATGACTTCCCGGATCAGCATCATCGGAGCCGGCCCCGGTGGCCTCACCTGCGCCCGCATCCTGCAGAAGCACGGCATCCCCGTGACCGTCTACGACCGTGACCCGCACCCCCGGGCACGCGACCAGGGCGGCACCCTCGACCTGCACGCCGACGACGGACAGCTCGCCCTGCGCGAAGCCGGTCTGCTCGACGAGTTCCTCGCGCTGGCCCGTCCGGAGGGGCAGGAGATGCGCAAACTGGACCTGGCCGGACAGATCCTGGTGCACCACATCCCAGCCGAGGACGAACTCTTCAAACCCGAAATCGACCGAGGCCGGCTACGCGGCCTGCTGCTCGACTCGCTGGAGCCGGGCACCGTGCAATGGGGCCGCACCCTGGCGAAGGCCGACGACTCGGGCCGGTTGCACTTCACCGACGGGACGACCGTCGAGACGGACCTCGTCATCGGTGCCGACGGCGCGTGGTCGCGAGTCCGCCCGGCGGTGTCGGCCGCCGTGCCGTACTACGCCGGGATCACCTTCCTGGAGGCCTGGTTCGACGACGTCGAGAACGCGCACCCCGACCTCGCCGCCCTCGTCGGCCAGGGCAGTGCCACCGCCGCCGACGGCGACCGCTGCCTGTTCGCCCAGCGCAACAGCGGTGACCACATCCGCGTCTACCTCATCCAGCGCCTGCCCGCGGACTGGATCGGCGCCGGCGACACCGCGGACGTCCGCGCCCGGCTGCTCGACGCCTTCTCGGCATGGTCGCCACTGATGCTCCGGATGATCACCGACAACGACGGCCCCTACGTCGATCGCCCCCTGTACGTCCTGCCCGTGCCGCATACGTGGGAGCACTCGCCCCATGTCACTCTGCTCGGCGACGCCGCCCACCTCATGCCGCCACTCGGGGTCGGCGTCAACCTGGCCATGCTCGACGCCAGCGAACTCGCCCTCGCACTGGCCGGTTCCACCACGATCGCCGAGGGCGTCGCGGCGTACGAAGGGACCATGCTTCCCCGGTCGACGGATATCGCCAAGCAGCTCGAGAACGGTACTGAGGGGCTGCTTGACCCGGAATTCTCTCCGGCGGGTTGAGCGATTGCCGCCGTTGCACGGCTCACCCACGCTGCGGGCCTTTCGCGCTCAGGACCGATGGTGAGTTGCCGGCGGATCGACGCCCGCTCCCATTGTTGTGCTGATGATGCTAGGTCGGGCGCGGCGGCAGGATCTCCAACTCCGGACCCGTCGCCGTTTCGCGGCAATGCGGTCAGAAAGGCGGTTCCGATCGAGGGCCGTGCAGCGGCGGCGGCTCGCTGAGGTAGGTCTGTCCGGTCGGCGTCGTGATTCTCAAGGTGCCGTCCGGTTCGAGGTGATAGGTCCACCCCGGTTCGTCCTTCAGCCGGTGGTCTCGCTTGCAGTAGGTGACCAGATCGGCGACGTTGGTTTCGCCCTGGAACTGCCAGGGGATCGAATGATCCAGTTCGCAGGATTGGGCGGCGCTACCGCAGCCGGGTCTTCGGCACTCGCGATCACGCACTCGGACGAACTCGGCTGTCGCCGCATCCGGGCGATACCGGGTCCGCCCCAGATCCTGGACCTGACCGCTCAAAGGGTCGGTGATGATCCGCCGTAGAACTGTGTTCGGCCCGGTGGCGATGTGGCGGCCCAATGCGGCGGGGAGGTGGCCGTGTCCGGCCATCTTCACCGGATCGTCGTTAAGCCCCAGGTAGGTGAACATGTCCATGTAGAGGAAAACCTCGGCTCGTTCTGTCGCACCACCTTTGCCGCCGAGTAACAAATCCAAGGCGATGTCGGCGCGAAGCTGATCCATCGTCCGCGAGTCACCTCCGTCTCGAAGGGTCCGGGCCTCTCGGTTGATTCGCTCCCACGCCGCGGTGACCTTCTCGACCTGTCCATCGATGACCTCGATCGAGGCGACCCCCGAATCTCCTTGCACGACAGACAATCGACGGCCTTCGCGACGTTGGGTAGTCCGCCGAGCGGCCCCGGCCGGGTCGGTCCTGGCCGCGGCATAGCTCGCGGCCTTGCGCACCTGAGTGCTGTTCTTGCCCGACAACCGCGACTCCAGCACCTCGTCGGCCGTCAGTGAGTCCTCATCGGAGAGCCAGGCCGTCGCCTCGGCGACCTTCTGTGCGGAGAAACCGCTCAGAGAACCGCGGTCCAGCAACGACAACGTTCGCGGCAGTCGCGATGTCAGCGCCGCACCGGTCGCGACGAGGGAACCAGCGATACCGTCCACAAGGGACAGAGCAAGGGCGACCTCTTGTATGACACTGCGTACGCCGCCACGTAACTCGCTCAACCGCGACAAGGCCCGGTACCGGGCGGCTTCAAGTCGCGCGAGCGCGGAGGTGACTTCCTGCGCGACGAGCATGCAGTCGTTGGCGCCCAAGGAATTGAGTGAGGCATTGAGCTCCTTCATGTGAGTCGGATCGATGATTTCCTTGAGGGTGGCAATGGTTGCCTGTGAGTTGTTCACGCGACCAACCTACCGCCGACCACCGACAGAAACCGGACCTGAGATCTTGCTTCGGAAAAGAAATCCGAAATCCCGGACAGTTGAGCCAAAGTTCCGACTGTCAGCGAATTGCCACGAAGAGGAAACGCAACGAGCCCGACTGGAGTGTGTCCTGGGGATCTTCATTGGAGGTGAAGGATTATTTCGGCGCGGTAGGCCTTATCTGCGAGCACCCGCGCGACCCGTACTTTCTGTCCGTCCACGTCGAGGTTCCGGAACGGCGGGCCCGCCGCGTCGACGGCCAAGTGGAGCTTGGTGGTCAGTCCCCGGGAGCGCCCGAGGCATTCCCCGCCAACGCGACGTTGTTCTCCAACGTCCCCAACGAGTCGTCCTTGACGATCACGTGCTCCAGGATCCGATCCCACGTCCCGTCCGCGGTCCACTTCCGCAACCGCTCATGCGCGGTCTTCCATGGCCCTGCGGGGGGAGGGCTGACGACCAAGATCCACTGGGCTGCCGACGCGGCCGCCCCGCCCTTCCGACCTCTACAAGCCGCCCAACCCTAACCCAAGAACTCCATCACCACAGCGCTCGACTCCGGCCGGCACTCGTCAAAATAAGCATGTCGAGCCCCATTGAAAACCCGCACTCGCGCTCCGGGAATCCGCCCGGCCAGCAAAGGCGCGTTCCCCGGTGGAGCCAGCACGTCATCGTCACCATGAAGAACCAGCGTCGGCGCCGTGATCCGCGGAAGAGCGTCCCAGGCATCGTGACCATTGCTCGCCACCAGATGCCCGCGAACGGCGTGCGGCGGCATCCCGTGGGCGCCGAGAACGGTGTACGGACCGGGGTTCGCGGCGCGCCACGCGGGTGTGTACATCATGTCTTCCAAGGCTTCCCGCGCTTCGCTCGAATGCCTTTGGGCGAGTGCGAGCCGGACCTCGTTCGTCCGTTCGATGCCGTGCGTGCCGCCGGGGGAGGTGCAGCCGAGGACGAGCCGCCGAACCCGCTCCGGATACCGCGCGGCGACCCATTGTGCGACGCGGCCGCCCATGGAGGTGCCGTAGACGTCGGCTTCGTCGACGCCGAGGTCGTCGAGGACGGCGATCACGTCGGCCGCGAAACCCGTTGTGGAATAGGCGACGTCGGGTGCGTCGCTGTCCCCGGTGCCTCGGTAGTCCATGGTGATCGTGCTCGGGAAATCTCCCCGCGTGCGGTTCCACCAGGTGTGGTCGTTCGCCTGCCCGGCGAGCAGCACGAGTGGCCTGTCCGTGCCGTGCCACTGGTAGGCCAGCCGGGTGCCGTCGGCGGCGACGGCGTGGCCGGTACGGGGAAAAGTGGTCATCCTTCTCCTGTTCGCTCGTCACGGAACCGGGATGATGATAACGGCCACCCGGATGACGCCGAGTCGCCCTGGTTGTGCCCGCCCGACGGCGGTACCGTTCCGGAGGGCGGACTTTTCGTTAAGGCGAACGGAAAGGAGGCGTGGTCGGAGTGCACGAGCCGATGGTGACGGAATTCGCGACCACCGATCCGGAACAAGCACATGCCCTGATCGCCGAGGCGTATCGCGACAACCGGTTGCGGGTGCGGGGGACCGTCGAGAACTACCGTTTCGAGCACAACCGCTGCGACCTCGGGGACGTGCATCTCGACGTCATGCACAACACGTTGACCACGGAGATCGTCGTCCAGCCGCTGGGAAGGCTGGTGCTGCTGCGTGTGCTGGGCGGCGAACTGGAGATCGACGACGGCATCAGCGACCGCAGGCTGGTCCCCGGTGACGTCTTCGTCGGCCCGCACCCCGGCCAGGGCTACCGGACGGGGTTGCACGGCGCGCGTCTGCAGATCACGGGTATCGACCTGTCGTTGTTCTCCGGGATCGATCCGGCCCAGGACGGCCGCGTGATCGAGCGGTTGCGCTACGAGCCGGTGAGCGCGGAGAAGGCACGACGATGGCGGCAGACGGTCGAGTACGTCACCGGGCTCTTTTCCGAATCGGGGGTGGCGCACGGCCCACTGGTGCTCGGCACGGCCGGGCGGCTGATGGCCGCTGTGGCGCTGGACACCTTCACCGCGGCCGCTGGTCACGACCGTCCCCGCGATCGCCGGGACGCCGCCCCGGAGGCCGTGCGCCGCGGGATCGCGTTCATGGAGGCGAATCCGGACCTCGACCTCGGCGTGGCCGACATCGCCCGCGCCTGCCGGGTTTCGGTGCGTGCCCTGCAGCTGGCGTTCCGGCGGCATCTGGACACCACGCCGATGGCCTATCTGCGCCGGATCCGGCTGGACCGGGTCCGGGCCGAACTCCGCGACGGCGGACCCGGCGACGGCACGACGGTCACCCGTGTCGCGGCGAACTGGGGATTCCTCGACGGCAGCCGGTTCAGCGCGCACTACCGCCAGGCCTTCGGCGAGTCGCCCAGCCACACCCTGCGTGAGCGCTGACGTTCGTTTTCGTCGGTGCGAGTCTGCGTTTTCGTTGCTAGACCCCTGGAGCCGGGGGCGGTTCCATGGAATCCGGCCACCAGTTTCGCCGGGTCCCCGCTTACTGGTGCGTCGCAACCGGACCGGCCGGCCGGTTCCTTACCGAGGGGTCGCTATCCCGTCGTACATGACGCGGCGGACAGCCCTGCTCATCGCCGCCTGCCCATCCGGTGACGGGTCACGCAGCCCGGAGATGACCGACGCGAGGATCATCCCGTTGATCGCCCGCGCGGTCGCGTCGACGTCCAGATCCGCGTGCAGGTAGCCGAGCCGGACCCCGTGGTGGAGGTAGCCGGCGGTCAAGTCCGCGGCGGTCTCGTGGAAGTCCAGCACACGTTCCCGCATCTCGGCGTCGATACCGGCCGCTTCGAGCAGCAGGAAGCGGGCCATCCGCGGGTCGCTGCCGAAGATCCGGGCGAGCGCGTCACCGATCCGCGCACTCTGCCTGCGGTACTCGGCCAGGCTGCTGACCGCGTCCGGCGCGTTGTCCGCGGCGAGGGAGGCGACCACCTTCTCGACCAGGTCGGTGATGACGTGGTCGACGATGTCCCGCTTGTTCTGGAAGTACCGGTAGAAGGTGCCGTGCCCGATGCCCAGCCGCGCGGCGATGTCGGCGATACCGGTCGCGTGGTAGCCGCGTTCGGCGAAGCAGTCGAACGCGGTCTCGACGATCTCGCGCCGTAGTTCCTGCTTCTTCCGTGCGGCCCTGCTGACCGGGGTCTCCGTCGTCATGCCGGTCAGCTTATTGCCCGGACCGTTCAAATGACATACCGTTCCGGAAATGACACGTCATTCCGCAAGGGCGTTGGTGCTCGGCTGCGGCGGCACCCTGGGGTTCGCCTGGACCGCCGCGGTCCTCGACGCGCTGCACGCCAAGGCGGGCTGGGACCCGCGCACGGCGGACGTCCTGGTCGGGACCTCGGCTGGCGCCGAAGCGGTGGCCATGCTCGGCGCGGGGATCTCGGCGAAGGCGATCTTCGGCGCGCTGGCCGGGACGCCCGAGGGCGATCCCGTCGTCGCCGCGCACGTCCGGCGGGTGCCGAACCGGTTCCCGCCGGTGCCGTATCCGCGGTGGCCCGCCGCGAAGCTCGTCCGGGCCGCGTTGCGCCGGGATGTCGACGTGACGGCTGGTCTGGCGGGGCTTCTTCCGCGTGGCAGGGGAAACGCGCGCTGGCTCCGCGATCTCGGCGACGCGCTGGCGCCCGACGGCTGGGTGCCGCATGCCGCGACCTGGCTGGTGGCCACGGATCCGGCGGGCGGCCGGGTCGCGCTGGGTTCCTTGGACGCGCCACCCGCCCGGCTCGGTGACGCGATCGCCGCGTCGTGGGCTATCCCCGGCTGGTTCCCGCCGTCCGTTGTGGACGGACGTCCGCTGCTCGACGGCGGAACCGTGTCCCCGACGTCGGCCGACCTGCTTCTCGGGCACGACGTCGGCGAGGTCGTCCTGATCGCGCCGATGAGCAGCGAAGGCGGGGCACCCGCGCGAGGCCTGACCCGGCTGGAACGGCTGTTGCGGACGGCGATGACGCGACGTGTGGACGACGAGACGCGACGGCTGCGCGCGGCGGGCGTCCGGGTGGTCCGGATCGAACCGGGCGTGGCCGACCTCGCCGCAATGGGCGCGAACTTCATGGACGGACGGCGGCGGGAGCAGGTGCTCGCCACCGCGCTGAGGACGGCGCCGGACCTGGTCGCCGGTGCCTTCGAACGAGAGGGAGTACGCGCATGAGCAAGTACCCGGTCCTCGACCTCGACGGGGCGCATGTCGCGATCACCGGCGCCGGGCAGGGCATCGGCCGCGCGACCGCGGAACGCATGGCCGCCCGCGGCGCCCGCGTGTCCATTGGCGACCTCGACCTCGAAGCGGCCAAACGCACCGCCTCGGACATCGGCGGGACGGCGCATCATCTCGACGTCGCCGATCAGGCCTCCTTCGCCGCCTTCCTCGGCGACGCGGAACAGGCGAACGGGCCGCTCTCGGTACTGGTCAACAACGCTGGGATCATGCCCAACGGCGGTTTCCTCGATCTCTCCGACGCGCTGAACCGGGCGACCATGGAGGTCAACGTGTTCGGCGTCGTCCACGGGATGCGGCTGGCCCTGCCCGGCATGCTGGAGCGTGGCCGCGGCCATGTCGTCAACGTCGCGTCGCTGGCCGGGAAGTTCCCCGTCAAGGGCCTCGCGATCTACAACGCCAGCAAGTTCGCCGTCGTCGGGCTGACCGCGGCGACGCGGCTGGAGTACGCGCCGCACGGCGTCAGCGTCTCCGCCGTGCTGCCGTCGGCGGTCGACACCGCACTCGCGTCGGGGCTGGACATGCGGCCGATCCCGAAGGTGAAACCGGGCCGGATCGCCGACGCCGTCGTGGCTTCCGTCCACACACGTGCCGCGGAGATCGCCGTGCCCGGTTACGTCGGCACGCTCGCGAACATCGCGGCCGTGACACCCGAACCCGCGCTCAACGCGTTCCGCCGCCTGATGCGGGACGACCGGGCCCTTCGCCCCGATTCACCGGATCGCGCGGCCTACCGCGCCCGTCTCGACCAGGACACCCACCGGGAGGAAAAGGCATGAACGCGCAGTACGACGCCGTCGTCGTCGGAGCCGGTTTCGGCGGGATGGGCGCGGCGATCCAGCTGAACCGGCTCGGCTACGACAACCTGCTGATCCTCGAACGCGAGTCCGATCTCGGCGGCACCTGGCATGTGAACCGCTATCCCGGGCTGGCCGTCGACATCCCGTCGGCGACCTACTCGTACTCGTTCGAGCCGAACCCGCATTGGTCGCGGCTGTTCGCCCCGGGCGCGGAACTCAAGCGCTACGCGGAGCATGTCGCGGACAAGTACCGGCTGCGGCGCTACATGCGTTTCGGCACCGTCGTCACCGGCGCTGTCTGGGACGAGGTGAACGCGCACTGGACGGTGTCCCGCGCCGGAGATGGTCCTGTCACCGCGAAGTACCTCCTCACCGCGACCGGATTCCTTTCCCAGCCCAAGAAACCCGACATCGCCGGGATCGACACCTTCGGCGGCAAGGTCATCCACACCACCGCCTGGGACGACGGCTACGACCTCGCGGGCAAGCGGGTGGCGGTGATCGGCACCGGCGCGACGGCGGTGCAGTTGATCCCCGAGATCACGAAGGTCGCCCGGGAACTCACCGTGTACCAGCGGACCCCGATCTGGGTCAGCCCGAAACTGGACTTCCCGGTGCCCAAGGCGGTCCGGCGCGCGTTCGCCGCGATCCCGCTCACGCAGCGGGCCGCCCGGCTCACCGGGACCGCACTGCTGGAACTGATGATGGTGACCGGCGTGCTGCACTACAAGCAGCTGCCGCTGGCGAACCGGCTGGGAAGGCTGTGGTGCCAAGCGCATTTGCGCCGTCAGGTGCGTGATCCGGGACTGCGTGCCGCCTTGACGCCGCGCTACTCCTTCGGCTGCAAGCGCCCGACGTTCTCCAACGAGTACTACCCGGCGTTCACCAAGGACCACGTGCGGCTGGAGACGACGTCCATCGCGAAGATCGACGAGACCGGGATCGAGACCACCGACGGCGAGCGGCGGGACATCGACGTCTTGGTGCTGGCGACCGGATTCGATCTGTGGGAAGCCAACTTTCCGGCGATCGAGATCATCGGGCGCGACGGACGCGATCTCGGGAAGTGGTGGCGGGAAAGCCGGTTCCAGGCCTACGAAGGCGTCGCGATTCCGAAGTTCCCCAACTTCATCTCACTCAACAGCCCGTATTCCTACTCTGGGCTGTCCTACTTCACCACTATCGAGACGCAGATGCGGCATATGGACCGGCTCTTCGGCGCGATGCGGCGGCGTGGCGCGACCGGTTTCGAGGTCACGCAGGAGGCCAACGACGCGTTCCTTGACCGGATGACCGAACGCCTCGGCGACTCGATCTTCACACTCGGGAACTGCGCCCCGGCGAACAGCTACTACTTCAACCCGCACGGGGAGGCGACCCTGCTCCGCCCGTCCTCGACGCTGAATGCCATCAAGGAGGCGGGGAGTTTTCCGGTGGAAGATTACCTGTTCAAGTCGTGAGTGATTGGGGTCGTTCTGGCCAAGGGTGTACCTACGGCGCGTGAAGGACCCCTTCCCTCGGCTCAGGCACACGGAGTAAAGCAGA